>CAYSTQ010000112.1:0-6280 GCA_964433855.1 uncultured Thermoproteales archaeon | reverse complement strand
CATGCGGGTCGAAGCTGTCCACCCATAAGAATACTCTTTCATGAACTCTGTTCTTCTCAAGCCATTCAGCCGCCTCGCTGAACACTTTAGCTGGAAAGTAGTCTTTTTCTTCCTTGAAGTCGTCAGTGTTTGCTAGGTATCTGGCGACAAGCCGTCTCCACCTATCCGTATAGTTCCTGTTTACGTAGTCGTCTACTCTGCGTCTGGGCGGCGACGACATGTAGGCATCGTATTCCTGGCCTCTTATCCACCTGAACGCGTGGAACCCTCTGTGGAAGTTCATGTCGGGTTTAAACAGGTGGTATGTATCCGTTATCAGGCCGCATACGAATCCTTCCCGGCTTAAAATATCGGAGGCTGTTATGTCGAGGGGATATGGCTGAAGTGGCCGCCATGGCCTGTAGGGGAGTGTGAACTGACCCGTTAGAAGCTCGGTCCTCACAGGTATGGTGGGCAGGCCGCAGGGGTAGGCGTTTGTGAACACTATGCTTTCCTTGGCGAACCTGTCTATGTTAGGGGTTTTACAGGCTTCAACACCGTCGAACACGGGTTTTCCCTTGTTATAGAAACTCACGTGATCCTGGCGGAAGCTGTCTAGGACTATTAGAATGAAGTTCTTTATTTCACGACCGCTGGCGTCTGGCATGTTTTCAGCCCCAGTAATGAATGTCACTTGCCGCTTTATTGTTTTTGGGTAAATTTCTGGATATTACTTTTTATATTTAACATCTGATTAAAAAATGCTGGATTTTACGGGTAACTTTTATATAAGATTTTTAATCAATCATTTCAAAGGAGGAGAAACCTATGGTTACCGGAAAACCCGTTTACATGAGGCCGCCCATACACCAGTTTATAGCGTATGCAGCTGTGTCCTCGGCCGTTACAGGGATAGGCTTCCTCTTGACGGCTCCCATACCGCTTATCCCTGGCGCTATACACTGGAGAGTGCTCGCCTTCCTGCCCTGCGTATTCGGTGTGTTTTTCGGCCCAATGACGGGGTTTATAGCGGGCGCCATAGGAAACACCCTGTGGGCGCTCCTAGGAGGGTATTTCAACCCTGCAACGCCAGTTTTCGACCTGTTAGGAGTGGGGTTAACGGGGCTCATACCAGGCCTGGTGGTTAAGCCTGATGAATGCCTCTCGAAGAAGGGACTTATAAAGGCCACCATAGCCTCTATAGTTTCCGGCGTCATAATGGTGCCGATAGTAGCGGTGGGGTTCGACCTAGTTGGAATAGCTCCGTTCGTGCCAGCCTGCATATTGCTGACGCTCAGCGACCTGCCTCCGATAGCTGTTGGCACGCCGATAGTCCTAGCCGCCGTAGCCCCGGCGCTGGTGAATAGAGAGCTGGTTAAGTGGAGGCTATAGGCGGGATGGCCGCTGTAAAAACCGTCGACCTCTCCTGCAGCTATGGCTCAAGACAAGTCCTAAAGAGAGTTAACCTCGAAGTGGACCCGGGAGAAGCAGTCGCCATAACCGGGAGAAGCGGGTCTGGCAAGACGACCCTCGCCTACTGCCTCACCGGCATAATACCTTACAGAGTTAGGGCGGAGGTCTCTGGACGAATATACGTGGACGGTATTGACGCCGAGAAATCAGGGTTTGAGGAGCTCGTGAAGCACGTCAACATAGTGCTTGAGGATTACGAGGCACAGATATTCGGGCTAACGGTTGAGGAAGACATAGTTTTTGGTCTTGAAAACATCGGCTTGTCCCCAGACGAGGTGTCTAGAAGGCTTGAATGGGCCGTATCAGTTGCTGGGCTCAAGGATAAACGTAAAGCCCCCGTCTCCTCTCTCTCAGGGGGCCAGAAGCAACGGCTGGCGATAACGTCCACGGTTGTGTTAAAGCCTAAAGTGTTGATACTTGATAACCCTACCTCTAACCTCGACTGGAGCGGCGTTAAACAGCTGTCTAGACTAGTTCGGACGCTTAAAGCCGACGGATGCGCCGTAATACTTATGCTTAGAAAACTGAAGGGAGTTGAGGATTCCGTTGACCGGATCTATAGGCTTGAAGACGGGGAGCTTAAAGGAATTGAACGATACGTGGAGGCTTTAAGCGTTTTAGTCCGAAAAACACATACTATACGGCGGAGACGGCCGCTCGCCGAGGTGAGGAACATATGGTTTACCTACGGCGATGAATACGTTTTAAAAAGCGTCAGTCTCGAGGTGTACGGTGGCGAAGTTCTAGCGGTGATGGGGTGCAACGGCTCCGGTAAGACGACGCTGATGAAGCTTATATCCGGCCTCCTTAAACCGGTGAGGGGAAGCGTAACCATATGTGGCCGGGATACACGCCAGCTTTCCGCATCTGAGACGGCTAGGCTTGTTGGCCTCGCCTTCCAGGATCCATCTAAGCACCTGTTCGCCGAGACTGTATGGGACGAAGTGTCCTTTACCTGCAGGATACTTGGTTTACCGCTGGAGAATGCCGAGCGGGCTATAAGAATGCTTAGGCTGGAGGGAGTTAGGGATAGGCCGACATATAGGCTTAGCATGGGGGAACGGGTGAGGACAGTTATAGCCTCAGCCCTAGCTCAGGATCCCGAGATATTGCTGCTGGATGAGCCTACTACTGGGCAGGACGAAGAGCTGCTCGTGGAGCTGGCGGACATCATAGGCAGGGTCAAAGCCGATGGTAAGGCGGTGGTTGTGGTCACCCATGACACTGACTTCGCGTTAGCGGTTGCAGATAGGGTCGTTGTTCTGTCCGGTGGCAGGGTAATACGTGACGGTCCAGTGGAGAAGATACTTAGAGACCCAGGAGTTGTGGAGGAGGCAGGGTTAGAGCCTCCGTCAACGAGAGCTGAGGTGATGGATGGTGTCTCTATGCGGGCGTGCTCAGGATAGCTGGCTGAGGATACTGGATCCGCGGACACGGCTGGCCATTTTAACTACTTTAATAGTTTTAACATTCACCGTTTCAAATTTGTACGGCATGCTTCTCCTAGTCGTCTTAACGCTCACCCTATGCTTCACCGCCAGGGTTTACAGGGTTGCAAGCGGCCTCTTGAAGGCTGTTGTACCCATGCTGCTGGCGGCATTCATCATGTGGAGCCTGTTCTACAACTACTCCTTGTTCCACACGTATAGGGGGTCAGGGATAGATTTCGGGATAGGGCTTTTCATGACGTTAAGGCTGGTTGTGCTCATACTGGCGCCGCTTGCCTTCATAGCCGTAACTACGCCGAGCGAGTTAATAGCAGCGCTGGAGTCCCTTAGGCTCCCAGGCCAACTGGTTTTCCTACTTGGCCTAACCCTTAGACACGTGTCGAGCATAGCTGACGAGTACAGGGCTATTAAAGAAGCCCAGACGGCTAGAGGCCTAGACCTGGACAAAGGAAGCCTGCCGGAGCGAATACGTAAATACGTGCCGGTACTTATTCCGTTGCTTGTTAGAAGCATAGAGGTGGCTAACAGGGTGGCGCTCGCCATGGAGCTGAAGCAGTATAGACCGGGGAGACGAAGCACTTACTATAAGCGTAGGCTCAGAGCCGTAGACTACGCCGTACTGGCGTTTTTAGCTGTCACTCTTCTAGCTGTCTTATGGATAGGTTTTTCTACAGGAGGCGTATTGACATGGGGCTTATGATCCCTTATAAAGGTGAAGGCTTCTACGAGACGAGGGTGGCTGGCCTTAAGCGTAGGCTGCCTATTGTCAAGGTTAGTGAGGACACATGGATAGCGTCTAACGCCGGGCTTGTACTCGGGGATGTGGAGTTCATCGAGGCCGCTGCCTCCAGCGTAGCCAACCTTATTAAACCCTATGAGCCCGACATAGTTGTCACGGCCGAGGCTAAAGCTCTAGCATTGGCGTACGAGGTCGCCAGACGCTTGGGTCATGACCGCTTCGTCGTAGCCCGTAAAAGCGTTAAGGCGTATATGGGTGAAGTATTGGTAGAGCAGGTAAAATCCATAACTACATATAAGCCCCAGATACTTGTGCTCACCAAGGAGGACGCTGAGCTGGTCAGAGGCAAGAGGGTGTGCGTGTTCGACGACGTCGTGTCGACAGGTGGCACCGTTAGAGCCTTAGAAAATCTGGTTAGAAGGGCTGGCGGCCAGATAGCCTGTAAAGCGGCTGTCTGGCTTGAAGGCCCCTGGTGCCTCGATATGGGGATAATACATCTAGCTAAACTACCGGTTTTCAAACGTCTATAGAAATTCCTTTTAAATATACTTGTTAAATCTACACTACATATCGAAAAGTACAACGGGCCTTAAGGCTAACAAAGTCTGCGCTTTATTAAAGCAGGGGCGCCGCCACACCTCCTCCTCTCGGATCAGCAACCGTTTCCATCACGCCTTTACCATCTCTTTTAAGGGCGTGTACTATGCCTGTGGTGGGCTTCTGAAACCCTATGTTTCTAATCCAGGACGACAGGCCCTTAACGGCTAGCCCGGCTTCCACCACGGCCTCCAGTCTATCTCCCTCCCATCTAGTCAAGATATACCGTGGAGCCTCTACAGCCTTGGACAGGGACATACGATAATCAACTATGTTGGTCAACACCTCAACATGTATCTGAGGTCTAAAGTCTCCGCCAGCGCATCCTATTATGTAATCGTCTCCTCGACTACCTCTAGCAAGAAGTATCGAGAGCGTATGAAGAGGCCGCTTACCCGGGGCAGGGCTATTAGGTAACCCAGGCTCTCCGGCGAAGCCAGCTCCGCGGTTCTGGAAAGGTATTTCACAGGCTACTATACCCGAGCCAAAAACATGAAAAATACTCTGTATAAAGCCAACCAGGTTGCCGTACTTATCTGCTACCACGAAGAAAGTAGTATCCCCACTGCTGAGCCTAGTCCCTGAAACCCCAGCTCCTATGATCCTCTTCTTAAGATAGTCTAGCGACAGTATTTCCTCCACGGGAACCCTATAATAGGCGGGGTCAGCGACATGCCTGTTCCTGTCCCCATACACCGCTGCCGCCAGCTCAAGGAAAAACTTTATCCTTTCAGCGCTCCTGAACGGAAGCCTGTTTATCCCGGCCGTCTCCATAGCCTTAGCCAGCTGAAGCGTTGACAGGCCCTGACTGTTCGGCGGCAACTCGTAGAGCTCATAATCCCCATAGCTACACTTGATCGGATCTACTTTCTCCCCCCTGTGCTCGGCGAAGTCCTGGTACGTGACAGGTACTCCAGAGCGCCTAAGCTCTTCAACCAGCTCCTCGGTGATCACGCCTCTGTAGAAGACGTCGGCTCCTCCTCTAGCTATTAAACTGTATATTTTAGCTAGCTTAGGGAACCTGATCACAGCCCCGTTGCATAGGCTACCAAACACCTGTCTCCATGACGTATAGCTAAGTAGCATGGGTTTACTGGCCTCCACGGCTCTAGCCAACGGTTCCTGTACGTTAAAGCCGTTTCTCGCAAGCGATACGGCCTTACCGAGAAGTAGCCGTAGATCCTTTGACCCATAGTTCTCGTTGACCCATTCCCATAGGTCGACGAGACCCGGTATAGTCACGGTTAAAGGCCCCCTCACCGGTTTCTCAGCTAGGTATGTACCGGCTGGGAAACCGTTAGGGGATCTGCCCGAGCCGTTGTAGGCTATCAGAGAGCCTCCGGAGTCAACCGCTAGGAGAAAACCGTCTCCGCCTATACTACTGGTGTGGGGCAGCAGGATCGTTAACACGCTGCTTATGGCTATAGCGGCGTCGAAGGCGTTGCCTCCATCCTCCAGTATTTTTAGGCCAGCTATGGTGGCTAAATGTATCTGCGAGGATATGGCGCCCGAGCTACTGCAAGCCATATATGCAGGCATGGCATCTCCTCCGCTATCAGCTCTTAACGGTTTCTCCCTTTAACGTGTTTTGCAGCCCTGCTGTAGCGGATGAGTATAGGCTAAGCTTTATGAGGCTTTTCCACGGATTTACCGCCGGGGAACACCATGAAGATAGTGTTCATAGTAGTGGATACCCTTCGAGCTGATCATCTGGGTTGCTACGGATACGGGAAGAATACCTCCCCAGACATAGATGAACTGGCAAGAGAAGGCGTTATCTTCACCAGAGCTTACGCCTCAGATGTCCCGACCCAGCCCTCTCATACCGCTATGCTTACAGGTCAACGCGGGGTGAAGACAGGCATAGTCTCTCATAGCTCCAGCGAGGACCTCGGCAGAGACGCCCCGTGGCTTCCTGAGATTCTCGCCGCTCACGGGTACGCGACGGCGATGGTGAGCACGCTGTACATGATGAGGAGATGGTTTGTCAGGGGGTTCCAGTACTACCTTAACCCGTTTGCAGGGAAGCCGAGGGCGCTTCTCC
>CAYSTQ010000111.1:0-6283 GCA_964433855.1 uncultured Thermoproteales archaeon | reverse complement strand
TTATAGTAGCTGAGAAAGCACGTGTCGATGAGGACGCTAAGCTTATACCTGGAGACGGCCCTATATTCGTGGCGCCCGCTGCTCATATAGGCCCTGGCTGCGTGGTTAGAGGGCCAGCGTACATAGGTGCCGGGGTTGAGGCCATGGATGTTAGGCTTGAGTCATGCGTTGTGGAGAAAGGATGTAGGCTTATGGGTTGTGTTGTCAAGGATTCAACCGTGATGGAGTACTCCAGGATTATGGAAGGGGCTATCGTTACCCAGGCTGTCGTAGGAGGGTATTGTCTTCTTGGCCCTAATGCAACAGTATGCGGAGAGATTTTAGACGGGAACGCCGCGGTTCTAGGAGATTTCTCCACAGTTTCCCCCGGATCTGTGTTTTCAGGCCCTGTTAAAGCTGGCCCATTCACAAATGTTTCGGGCTTCTGTGATCACGATATACCTGCATTTATTAGCCGTGGTGGCTCTAGGCTTAGTCTAGACGAGGCCTTGAAGATATGTTGGTTGAGGGTCGGCCGCTGGGAGAACAGGATAGTTTCAGACTATGAGCTGAACCTGGTCAAGAAGATTTACAAGACAGTGAGAAGATGAGGAAGGAGTCCTGGTCAGCCAGGAAAACCTATTTTCTCGAAAGGCTGAAGAGGGAGTCGCTGGCTGGTAGGGTTGACATGGACATGTTGCCTCTTCTCGAGGCTTTAAACAGGTTGTCCGACTATTACACTACCAGTTCGTGTAGTGGGAGAATCCAGGTCTACGAAGCTGTTTTACCGGGGCTTAAGTTCGATCTAAAAACCATAGCTAAATGGCATAGAGCGGTCGAACCTGGTGAGATAGTGGCTGCGATAGAAGCGGTGAAACCGAGGAATGCCTGGCTGGCCGTGCTTCCACCGATACTCCACGTTACGTGTAGAAGTCTTGACGCTGCTAATAGATTGCTGCATCTAGCAAGGGAGTCAAGCTTTAAACACAGCGGTTTACTGGTAGCTAAAGGGGACAGGTTCGTGGTCGAGTTGACAGCAACTGAGAGGATGGAGTCTCCATTGGTTGTCGACGGAACTCTGGTGTTTAAGCCGGAAATCCTGGAAAAAGTCGTGGAGAGGGCAAACATGTTGCTGAAAAGATCTAAACATAAAATAAGTGTTTTAGCCTATCGGCTTAGCGGCCAAACATGTTAAAACGGTTAAAAACACTGGCTTTAACGGTCTATCGACCCGATTTATCGCGGTCTTTTCTAGCAACTATCGGTTAGCTAATAATAGATTTTAAATGGATCGTTACTACCGGTGGTTCCTATTAGGTGAAAATCCATTTTCTTAACGGTCTACGCCTATACCTACTGGCTGCCACGAAATAGGCTTCAAGGTTTCTAAGCGGAACGTTGTCGGGTATAGACCCTGAAACGTTCAGGAAGTATCCAGGGTAGGCGCCGGCAGCCGATAAACACCTCTTAATCTCCTCTACGACGTCTCTGATCGTTCCAAGGGTCAGCACGCCTATATCCACCCCGCCTATAATCACCTTGTCGTTACCGTATTTGTACGCTATGTATCTAAGGTCGCAGCACTCCTCGATTATGAAGCCGTCGGCACCTGCTTTGGCGATGTCGTCAACTATTGGCGTCATGTTTCCGTCGGAGCAGAACAGGACTTTTATGCCTTTTGACCTTAGCACGCTCCAGAGTTCTCTATAGCGTGGGAAAAGGTGTTTACGCATCCAGCTGGGTGGGAAGAAGGGGCCCTGTGTCGAGCATATGTCGTCGTGGCTTATGAAGGCTACTATATCCGTTCTTGCCCATGCCCTGGCTTGAAGCATGGATAATTTATGGAATCTGTCTAGAAGCTTCTCGAACCGTTTAGGGTCGTAATAGGCTGCCTTAACAGTCCATTTAAGTCCGAAGATGAGGATCAGCCACATTAAGCAGGTTAGGTAGGTGCCACCCGGCACGAGCTGGTTCCTGTATATGGCCTGTGTCTCGCTGTGCACTTCCTGGAAACGCTCCGCTAGCTCATCTACGCTCGGGATTTCCCAAGCCTTAAATGGATCGAACTCTAAAACCTCCTCAATGGAGCCTACCTTGAAGGTCAGCCTCCAGGTGCTTGGAAAGGCCCTGGACCACGAATCCCCTCTTGCCACGAAGATATCTCCTCTTCTCCTGGCCAGGTCCCATGGGTGCAACGGGTCGTATGTAAACCATATCATATCAAGGTCGAGCTTATCATAGGTTCTTGCGAGAGCCTCTCTAGGTTGCTTAAAGGGGTTTAGGCCGGAGATCCTGGCTATGAAGTCGGTATGAGCCAGAAACTCGACCTGGGCAACTTTATCGTCCTCCTCAAGACAAATAGCTGAAACCGCGCGGCTATAGCCCATAATTGAGAAAAACCTTAGAAACTTAAAAACATTTAAGCATCAGCTGTTTTATCGGTCGAAGCCGTCTCCTTAGCGGCACTGCCGGGGACCTATGCCAGGGCCTGGTCAAGATCGCTTATTATATCGTCGACGTCCTCAAGCCCCACGGAGAGTCTTAGAAGATCCTCCGTTATGCCTAGCTCCTCTCTGATCTCCGGCGGCATCTTAGCTGCAGCGCTTATTATAGGATAGGTTAGAAGGCTTTCAGGGCCTCCAAGGCTGGGAGACGGTTTAATAATCCTTACTTTTCTCAGCACCTTCTTAGCAGCTTCCTCTCCTCCCCTTACCCTGAAACTGACCATTCCTCCATACAGCCCATCTCTAAATAGTTTCTCCGCCGTTTTCCTGTACTTGTTATCTGGAAGACCAGGATACATAACTTCGGCCACTCTGGGGTGCTCCGATAGATACTCCGCTACCGCCCTGGCGTTGCCGCAGTGTCTCCTTATCCTAACCTCGAGGGTTTTAAGCCCTCTTATGACTAGGAAGGCCTCAAACGGGGCCAGGATACTGCCGAGTTTACGCCTCCAGTCCCAGACTACGTCGTCGACGAGGTTTTTAGATCCAACCACGGCACCGGCGACCACATCGTTGTGGCCAGCCAGGTATTTTGTAGCACTGTGGACTACGAGGTCTACCCCGTCCTTCAAGGGCCTGTACAGGATAGGGGTGACAAAGGTGTTATCGACCACAAGCCTTGCCCCCACCTCCCGGCACCTTTTAGCTACCTCGGGCACGTCGACTATCCTTAGACATGGGTTGGTCATGGTTTCGATCAAGACTAGGCTTGTCCCGGGCTCTATAGCCTCCACTATCTTCTCTGTGTCAGGCCCGGCCAGCACGGTCTCTACGCCGAACTTTGCCAGATCCTCCGCGAGCTGTATAGTGGTTCCATAGGCCTCCTTTGAAACCACCATACGGCTTCCTGAACGGAGCAGGGCCATGTAGATGGCGGCTATAGCAGCCATGCCGCTTGAAAAGCCTAAGGCGTCCTCACCGCCGTCAAGCTTGGCTAAAATGTGTTCAAGAGCTCTAACTGTAGGGTTTTCCTCTCTTGAATACTTAAGGTCTGTGCCTCGGTCGGTCTTACGGGTCTCTCCCGTCATTCTGTCTGGTTGCTCGAAGATAGCCATCTGATATATGGGTACCAGGAAGGCCCCCAGTTTTTCATCATAGAAGTCGTGTCCGTGTATGGCTTCGGTCTGGCCGCCCAAGGATAACACCCTTTATTACGGGGGGCTAACCAATATATAAATACAGTTAAGCTTCACGCCCTTAACTCTTAAATCTTAGATAGATGGAATAAGCCTCATGATGCACCGGTTTCGCTGGCGTGTTTCAGCGGGCCATGAAGTGCTCGCCTATATATCGGGCGTTAAACTGAGAGACTTCTACATGGATCCTAGGGCCTGCGCCCACGCGTTCCGTGAAGGTAGGAGAAAGCTTAAGGGCATATTTGGGGAGGATCTGAGGTTGCCGAGAATAAGCGTGCCAGCATTGTCGTATGGCCACATATCCTGTCTAGGCGCCGAGATAGTGTTTCCAGCCGATACAGCCCCGGTTCCGCAGCCAGTCTACTCCAGCATCGAAGAAGGGATAAGATCTCTTTGCAAGAAAAGGGATTTTTCAGAATGCAGACTTTTCAAGCATTATCTCAGGGTCTATAGATATCTTAAAAGCGAGTTCCCCGAGGAGAACGTTAGCCTGTACGGCTTTGGCTACGAGGGCCCAATCACATCGGCCCTGCTGCTTCGAGGCCCGGGTTTTCTAACTGACATCTACAGGAAGCCTAGACTTGTTAAAACGTTCCTGGGGATGCTGACCGACAACATAGTCAGCTACGTTCATTTCATCAGGGGACTGATGGGCGATCCTGAGATAGATCCCCGTAGCGGCTCGTTGTGTGACGACTGCGCCAGTTATATTCCGCCTAGAATGTGGGATGAGCTAGTTATCCCGTATTGGAACCAGTATTACGAATCTATAACTAAGGGGAGGAGAAGGATTCACGTGGAGAATCTTTCTCCGCAGCATCTTAAATACCTTGAGAAGGCCAAGATAGATTTCTACGATCCATCGATGTCGCCCAAGCTTACACCCGGTCTGATAAGGAAGATGATCAACATACCCTTCTCCTGGCGTCTCCTCAGCTTTGAATACCCTCATATGAGCGTAGACGATGTCCGCAAGTGGGTTCACAACTCCTACAGAGAGGGGGCTCATGAAGTCTATACCGTAGTCAACTACCTTATGTGTAAAGGCGACAACCCTGCTAAGGTGAAGGCCTTTATTAAGGCCTGTAAAGAGATAGAGGCCAGCGCGCACAGATCTATTATCGGGCTCTAGAAGGCGTCTCACCGGTAATAGACAAGTATTCCCTGGCTATATTTAGGGCTTTACGGGCAGCCTCAACGGCGCTTTCCCCGAAAACATATGTTACAGGTTCAATGTTGATCCCTCCCAGATCAATTACGGCGTCAATCCATTCGTGCCTAGCTGCCTCCTTAGCGGCATCGCTGGCCAGCTCCTCATCACTTCCCGTCTTACGTCTCAGAAACACTGTTCTAAAGCCTAATCGCTCTAAGACTTTCCTAATAGCATCATCGTATTTCACACATATTACGGCCCGTAGCTTCGGCCGTTTACCTGTGACAGCCAACAGTATTTTAGACAAGTGCGCTGACGCCCCGAATTCCGGTTCAGCTACGGCCACAGGCATTCCCCTGACAACGGTTATTCTGCCTGGCACAGCCGCCACATCAAGGCGGTTCACCGCTCCCTCGACTGCCATAGCGATGTTAGATCTAACCTCCGGTATTAAAAGGGCGAATTCCGGCGATGACGTAAGCATCCTTACAGCCTCCCTAAGGTTCTCTAAAACCCTTATACGCTCCTCTCCCTCCTCTCCTATTACGGACGCCCACTTAACACATATATCGCATTCCTCCAGCCCGGCGGCCTTATAGGCCTCTCTATGCGGCCTACAAAGCATGTTACCAATCCTTAGCTTAATGCATAAACGACAGATAGTCCAGACAGTTCTCCCGCCTAAATGCCCGGAGAGAACGTCCTCCACAAGCTCCTCAGCTGTTTTCTCAAGCAGCTCCTCGGGGAGCTCAGTGGGCTGAGCTACTATCCTCCCGTATTTAAGGACTGAAGGTACGGAGACTCCGAGGGCTCTTGCAGCCTCAGCGGCGCTCCACTTATGCCTCTCTATCAGGATTCGGGCGGCTCTAGCCCTGATCTGGGGAAGCATCCTCTTCACAACGTATTCACAGGGAGGCCGCATCCTCACACCCACCCAATTTTTATAAATATGCGCCGTGATTAAAACACGGCTAGTCTAAACATGTTAACTAACATGTAAATGGGTGAGCCGCATGAAGATAAATCTTCCCCCTGAATGGGGCGCCGACCCAGTGCCTAAGGATAAAAAGGTGATGAGCTTCATAGACTATTTCGTGCTATGGTCAAGCCTGGGGGTCGGCCTACTTGTGCTTCAGGCCGGAGCCATCCTTGCCTCCGGAATGAGCTTCTTGGGAGCGTTAACAGTATCTCTAGCTGGCTCAGCGTTAGGAAGCCTTATACTGGCCTTGGCAGGGTTAGTGGGCAGTCGCTACGGAGTGCCAACTATGGTCAGTCTTAGGCCGGCGCTAGGCAGGCTAGGCTCTCTTCTCCCAACAGCTCTAAACGTGTTGCAACTAGTGGGCTGGACAGCTTTCGAAATAATAGTCATGGGTGAAGCAGCCGCCAAGATCAGTGGGCCTTTCCTAGGGAGCATGACAAAGCTTTTCTGGATGACCTTGTTCACAGCCTGGTGCACGTTGCTCGCCGTAGGAGGCCCTCTAGCTGTAGTGCGTCAATGGCTTGAAAAATTC
>CAYSTQ010000110.1:0-6311 GCA_964433855.1 uncultured Thermoproteales archaeon | reverse complement strand
TCCGCAAGCTTCCTCTTATACTCTGACAGCTCAGTCAGCATCACTTCACTAGCGCCATACGCCTTAGCTACTTGGGCTGTTGAAAGCCCTATCGGACCGCCGCCTATCACGACGACCTTAGCGCCTCCTATCGCCCCAGCCCTCTTAACAGCGTGGACCGTTACCGCAAGCGGCTCAACCAGCGCGCCCAGCTCGAAGGATACGTTGTCCGGCAGCGGCACGATCCTATAGTCTGGGACAGCTATGTATTCAGCGTAAGCCCCATCTGTTTGTGCACCTATAACCTTCATCTCTCTACATCTATTATAGAACCCCTGTCTACAGTTCAGGCATTTCCCGCAGGTCACCAGCGGCTCCACCGTAACCCTGTCCCCAGGCTTAAAGTCTGTAACTCCGTCACCCACCTCGGTTATCACTCCTGAAAACTCGTGTCCCAGGGTTATGGGTGGGTGTATGAAGGGATGTACCCCGTGGTAAGCATGCACATCGCTGCCGCAGATACCGCAGTACTTAACGTTGACGAGCACCTCTCCTCTCTTAGGCGACGGCTTCTCAGCTTCCTCCACAACTATTTTCCTGGGGGCTAACAGTCTAGCCCTCTTCAACCTCATCCCCAGGTTATTAAAGACATGTAAGCCTTAAAACTTCTTCCGCCATTCTAAAGCCAGGTCAAAGCATATGATAGCGGATCTCCACGTACATAGTAGCTACTCGTTCGATTCAAGGCTCACCCCAAAGAAAATAGTTAGGGCGTGTATCAGGAAAGGGCTCGACGTTATAGCGGTAGTGGACCATAACACGGTCCGGGGAGGCCTCGCGGCAAGGATGGCTGCCCATGGAACCGGGCTAACTGTGATACCTGGAATAGAGGTCAAAACCGACATGGGGGATTTAATAGGGTTGTTTGATGAGGAAGAAGTTAAGGCAAGAGGGTTCGCTGAAGCCTTAGATGAAATACGCGACATGGGGGGTTTAACAGTGCTCCCCCATCCCTACAGGGGGCATCCAGAAGTTGAAAGACTGGCGGAAAAGGTAGATGCCTTAGAGGTCTTCAACGCTAGAACCCCCCGCCGGCTCAACCTTAAAGCCCTCAAGCTAGCCGTCTTGCTAGGCAAGCCGGTAACCGTTGGAAGCGACGCTCATACGGTCTTTGAAATAGGGAGTTTCAGAATGTATTTAAAAGACCGATACAGCCTGCCGAGGCCAGCCGAGCTTAAAGCGTATGGAAGGGAGTCCCCGTTCATAGTGCATCTATTCTCGGGGCTAACAGGCCTGGTAAGGAGGCTAGAATCCAGGGTTAAGGGCTAAAGCTCCATGACTTCCGCCGTAGACAGTATCCTGCCGCCCTGTTTCTTGACTAGGCTCTCAATGCTCTCCCTGTTCACCGCCGTACCAGCTCCCACACCCGTGCATTTAACAGCGGCTACGGCCTGCCCATACAGGAGCATCTCCTTCAGCTCGTCCCCACTGAGTCCGCCTAGGCTAACGCTTCTTAGTTCTGCACCGTATCTAGAGGTTAACCAGCTTATTATGCCGGCTGAAAAAGCATCCCCAGCGCCCGTTGGATCCACAGCGTCAACTTTGAAAGCCTTTTCTTTTACGGCTATTCTCGACGTGAAGGCGTAGGCTCCTCTACTGCCCATTGTTACGAGGAGAAGCTCTAGCCCTTCTCCTGTGAGCCAGCGCGCCGCATCCACTGTGGATCCGATACCAGTTATGTATCTCAGCTCTGCATCATTGCAGTGGAACACGTCCGCCTCCTTGAGGGCTGGAAGTATGAAATCCCAGTCTCTCCCATAGGGCCTAGCCAGATCAAGGAAGACCTTGGAGCCAAGCCTTTTAGCCTCCCTTACCACGTCGATTAACACGTCGTCAAACCGGCCGTTAAGTCCAGCCGCCAGATAGGCTATCAGCGGCCTATACTCGGCTATCTTCTTCTTAACAAGCTCAGGATCCAGCATGAGTGACGCCCCTATATCCACGTGGAACCTGCGGTCCTCCCCCTTGACAACCAGTATAACATCTTTCGTAGTCCCTTTCTCCCCAATTCTCTGTATCACTGTTACCAGGCCTCTCCCCTTAAGCTCCCCGACTATAAAGTCGCCGAAGATATCTTTACCGACTGCGCCAACCACGCATATCTCCGAAGGCGGGACGCCGAGCTTAACCAGGTTGGCCGACAGGTTCGCTGGATGCCCCCCTATCGAGACGGTAACTTCCCTCGTAGTATACACTAGCTCGCCAGGCTCAGCTATCTTGGGTAAACCAGCCGCAATGATGTCGGCAACCAAGAACCCGGCAGCTACCACCAGCAATGCTGACCACCAGGAATATCTTCGGCCACCACAAATTTAAACGCTAAGGGCCAAGTCAAGCCCCTGGCTAAGATGGTGGCTGAAGGCTCCGGCCTCGGCGGCTGGAACGTTAGTCAGCAGTCCGGCGAGGCTCTAGGGATGGTATGTTGTCGACGGTTCTCGACAGGGACTTTATACGTTGAGTCGAGCGTTGTCTACATTTTCTTTAAAACTGTCGATTCCCATTTATGAAATGTGAGAGCATGCTGAGCGAGGAGGATCTCAACTATATTTTCCAGGCGTTAGCCCATGAGACGAGGAGAAGAATAGTAAAGCTTCTAGCTGAGGAGGGGCCTATGCAGTTTACAGAGCTGATGAAGCGGCTAGGCATAGAGGAGACCGGCACGCTCGGCTTCCATATAAGAAGACTTAGGGAGTTGCTTGAGGATGCTGGAAGCGAAGGGTATCGCCTGTCTAAGACAGGGCTGCTGGCATATAAAATAATAAAATATGCTGAGGAGGGAGCAGAGGAGGAGAAGGAGTTTAAAACTTCAGCTCTAGGAATTAAGGTGTTTAAAGGTCTGCGTAGACTCCTAGTCAACGGCGGGATGCTTAGAGAGCATGGCAAGGTAGGTTTTGAACATATAGTCCTGCTAGCGTTCGCCGAGGATGTTGACGAGGATCTGTTTAAGGATAAAGTCCTGTATTTCCGCCATATAGGGAAGATCCTGGTCCCTAAGCGACTAGTGAAAATAGCTTACGGAAGGCTCTGGGAATGGTGCGGCGACATAATCGGCTACGAAGACGGGCTTCCGAGTATTTGGGAAGAGGAGAAGAGGATTAAAGACCTGGATAACTACGGCGGCGTCCTGATACTGTCCAGGGATAGGCTTGAAAGGGAGAGAGATGAAGGATATAGGCTTAGGATTGAGAACTACGGTACCCTGATAATAGAAAGGGACGTTGAGCCTGAGCTTTTCGACGACGTCATACTCTCCATAGATTCATACGGGCCGATCTATGCCCCGAAGAGGCTTCATAAATTAATAAGCGACAAAGCGGAAACTCTAGGCGAGATCCATAGCCTGGAGGAAAAAGCCCCACAGCAATATTAGAGTAATGAAGCTAAAAAAGAAAACTAAGGTATTTGAGCGTAAGCCTCCGTCTTGTTGCGGTTTCCACTATAAATATAATATCCTTTTGAATCACAAGAAGCACGAACACAACCCGCTTCAGCGCTCGGGCTATACTGATAACCCTGCACATCTGAGCTAAGAGGCCCTGATTCAGAATACGTGTACTTAGCTCTCCAATAAAACTCATAGCTCGTACCAGGAGCCCGGTCTGCGACCTCCTTATTCCTGCCTACACTAAGCCAGAAATCAACGTAGCCAGTCAAGTAGCCATACGACAGGTAACCCCCCAGCCAGACGCTAGCATTACCTTAAGGCTCGCTAACATAATCACTGTTTTCAACATCATATGCGAAAGCATGTGGTAGCGTAACGGCGAATGCTACTATGTAAATAGCCATGACTAAAACGAGGAAGATCTTTCTCTTCCTCTCGCCTCCAAGATAGCTTCTTCCATAGTTAATGACTGCTGGAGCTGTTAGGGCGATCCCCATCAACGTGACAGGGTTTCCAGCGGTAAGATGGAGATCAGGCTTAACATCGGTTTCAACCGATTTCTCGCCGATAAGCTCTACCCCTCCACTCTTCATAAGCTCCTTGACTATATTACAAGCGCTTTTCAGCTCTGTGAACGCCGCTTTACCTCTACTCCAGTCAATAGCGTCTACATGGTTTCGTACCAGCTTGGCATGGTATGGGTCTGTCACAACATACACCTTTACCGTGAACCTGTATTTCCCAGATCCTAAAGCCCCCGTGGCGCAACTCGTTATCACGTCATGCCCCTCGCTCGGCGGGTCAGGAACTATTAAAGTGCCGCCGACAACCACTTCCCCGTTAGGCCCAGTCAGAATCCTTTCAATGGCTACGGGGCCTGCGGGGCTTAGCATGCCCCAGTCTATTTCAAGAATCAAGCTGGCCCCGTTTTTGGAAACGCCCAACCCTGCTTTAACACCTTTTATCTGGACCGTTTTCACGGTTGCATCCGTGGTTGATACGGGTATCCTTGGGATTGCGAGCACCCCTATAGCTATCGTCAGTAACCCCAGCAGGAATAGAGTTGAAACGTTTTTTCTGTTAAAAATAGTTTTTAAACTCATTATCGCCGCCTGGAGGGATTCCTCCGTTTATTATATTTGAAATACACTACTTAAGCTTTTCTTAACAAATTTTAAATTAACATTTTATTGATTCTATAAAGTCGATAAATAATAACAACCATTTATCCTTGTATTAGAATCAGAAAATATAGAGTTACAAAAATTAGCTTAAAATAAGTTTAATAATTAATAGACTTAAGTCCCAATGGCTTTAGCTGCAACCCGTTTTTAAACAAGTTACATAATGATTTCACCGTCAGCCATCTAAAGAGCTTTATTTCCGGAAAGCATTCATGTTAATGGGGGAGGTTATGGGTTCGGATACGTCCTGGTTTAGCGAGGCCCGTTTCGGAATGTTCATACACTGGGGGCTTTACGCCATTCTGGCGCGCGGGGAATGGGTCATGTATCTTGAGCGTATCCCGCGGGACGAGTACGCTAGGCTTGCAGACAAGTTTAAGCCTAAAAAGTTCGACGCTGACGCTTGGGCGGCACTCGCCAAGGAGGCCGGGATGAAATACATGGTTCTAACGACCAGGCATCACGACGGGTTCAGCCTGTTCGACAGCAAAGTTTCAGACTTTACCTCGGTTAAGACGGCAGCAGGCCGTGACCTCGTGGCCGAGTACGTGGAGGCCTGTAGGAGGGCTGGGCTGCGGGTAGGATTCTACTACTCCCTCCTCGACTGGAGATGGCCGGAGTACTGGAGGGGGCCTAAGGGCGACCCGGATGGATGGGAGAGATTCCTTAGCTATGTGCACAGCCAGGTTGAGGAGCTCTGCACACAATACGGTAAGATAGACGTACTTTGGTATGATGGAAGCTGGCCCTACAGCGCTGAGGAGTGGAGGTCAGCCGAGCTTAACAAGAGGGTCCGGGAACTCCAACCGGGGATACTTATAAACAATAGGTCTGGCCTACCGGAGGACTTCGACACTCCGGAGAAGGTCGTCACACCGTCGCCGCCTGGCAGGATGTGGGAGGCCTGCATGACGATAAACGACAGCTGGGGGTATAACGCTGGGGACAGGAACTGGAAGAGCGTCAGGCAGCTGATACATATACTGGTCGGCTGCGCCAGCAGGGAGGGGAACCTATTGCTCAACGTCGGGCCGAGGGCCGACGGCACAATACAGCCGGAGGCCGTGAGAAGGCTTAGGGAGATAGGTAGGTGGATGAGGGCTAACGGCGAGTCGATATACGGGTCTAGACGGTGCTCGTTCACGTCCACCGTCGGCCCCTTCACGGCTAAGGGTAACAAGGCATATCTACACGCTTTCAGGTGGCCGGGAAGAGAGATATGCGTCGCTGGCGTCGGCAACACCGTCGTCTCAGCCTATTTCCTGGCGACAGGCGAGGAGATAAAGTTCGTCCAGAGAGGGGACCGGGTCTTCCTGCGCAACCTACCGCGGGGTGCTCCAGACCCGTACGACACCGTGATAGTCCTGGAGCTGGACGGCGAGCCCATGGCGACTCCTTACCGCGTCGAATAAGGTTAAACTGGTCGAGGAGCGGTTAACTGGACGCGCGACGTTAGGGCTCACCAGCTTTAAAGTTTATAATGTTTCAAGAAGAATATTTCTACCATGGCAGGCGAGATACGTGAAATTGGAATAGGAATGCTCGGCTACGCCTTCATGGGCAAGGCTCACTCACACGCCTGGGCGGATATACCCATATTCTTCAGGCCGCCCGCCATACCTAGGCTGGTAGTGATATATGGTAGGACGGAGCCTAAGGTTAAGGAGGCGGCTAAATTCTTCGGGTACAAGCGGTACACCACG
>CAYSTQ010000109.1:0-6380 GCA_964433855.1 uncultured Thermoproteales archaeon | reverse complement strand
AACGATAGCCTGGGAAAGGCTTGAACGAAAGAGTTATCTAGTCTTTTTGAGGCCAAGGCGTTAAAAATAGCCAGTTTCTCCAGGCTTAGAACAGGGAGGTCTGCTAATCCTTACAGGAGGCCTAGTGACGACATTAGAAGGGCTAGGGCTGCAGCCATTATCGCTGCTCCCGGAAACGTTATTATCCAGGTAACGGCTATTTCGCCTAGGCCTTGCCTGTTCATCCATGCTCTTCTGGCCAGACCTATTCCAGCAACGGCGCCCACGAGTATGTGCGTCCCCGACAACGGTAATCCCATTAACGTGCCTGTGAAAAGGATTACAGCTACCGAGATTTGTATCGCTAGCCCGGTTAGGGGGGTTATCTCGACAAGGCCGTCGCCCACGTTTTTAACGACTCTTCTGCCTAATGTTAGGAGCCCTAAGGCCATTCCGATCCCCCCTATTAGTCTGACGGTGAATGGGTTAGGGTAGACGAGTACTAGGAAAGCGGTGGTGTTGGCTACGTCGTTGCCGCCTCGAGAGAAAGACGTTATGGCAGCGCA
This sequence comes from uncultured Thermoproteales archaeon, assembly GCA_964433855.1. Taxonomy (GTDB): domain Archaea; phylum Thermoproteota; class Thermoprotei; order Thermofilales; family CAYSTQ01; genus CAYSTQ01. Next base: position 5,835 of record CAYSTQ010000109.1, on the reverse strand, counting down.
TGCCAGTACAAAGAGAGATGAGGCCTTTGCAGCCCCAAGTACAGCCCCCAGGTTTTTCAGCTTAGCCCTGGCCACCATGTCAAGGAGCTTGCAGGCGACATAGGATCCGGTCATACCTAGGAGTGGGGACATGGCCCATACCATTGCTACGCTGGCTAGAGAGGACCATTTCACTCCTTCTATTCCCGCTTTATATAGGGCTAACCCTATTTCTGCTCCTACAACTGAATGGGTGGTTGAGATAGGCCAGCCCTTGTACGAGGCCAGTATTAGCCATGTAGCCATCGCCGCCGTTATTATAAAGGCTTCATGGACCCCTGGTTTAAACGTTAAAAAGCCTCTTCCAAGCGTGTACTCGACTTTCTCGCTCATGAAAACGGCGCCTAGAAAATCCATCGCCGCACCTATGGCGACAGCGAAGAGTATATTGCTGAAACCGCTGCCTACAGCTACAGCCATGGTTTCGTCGTTTGCACCTATGCTCCACGCTACATAAAACGCTAGTATGAAGCTTGCGGCGATAAGCGGGTCTAGCATATTTTTTTCTTCACCTCTTGTTTTTCAAGGATAGAATTCTCATGTTTGTGATTTTCAGTCTTGAAGGCCTGCGCATCCCCTATTTTATGTGTCATGGGTTTAAGCACCCGCCTTATAGAATATATAAGGATATAGACTTTTTATATTTTTAGGTGCTAATGGTTCGGTGTTTCAAACAGTTTTAAAGAGGGTTTAACAATATGTTTCAGGGAGGTGGACAAGGTTTTCCATGATAAAGATTTATGGAGACGTGATGGGAGCCTTCATATATTTCGTTGATGTTGAAGGTGTTCGTGTTACGGCCTCGTCTCCAGAAGAACTTGAATTTATGAAATCGGTTGAAGAAGAAATTAAGAGGAGTTTAACCCTAAGGGCGCTCAGAAACAATCCAGTGGTTAGGGCGTACAGGGATTTCTATTGGAGAATAGGCGTTGATCCGACTAAAACAAGGCCGGCAGCAGAGGCCCTGGTTAGAAGAATACTGCAGGGTAGAGGCCTGCCTAAAATAAACAACGTGGTTGACGCTGGGAATATCGTATCTGCCAGGATGCTCATACCGGTTGGGCTATACGATTTAGAGATGGTGCGCGGTGATGTTGTGCTAAGGCCGTCGCGGGAAGATGAAGTGTTTCACCCGATAGGTGGCGGTGAGGAAAAGCTGCCTAGAGGGCTTCCGGTTCTAGCGGATGAAGAAAAGGTCGTACATCTGTTTCCTCATAGGGACTCAATATATACGGCCATAAGGAATTCTACGTCAAACGTGCTTGTTGTGGCTTGCGGGGTTCCAGGAGTAAATGCCGCTCTTGTTAGGTTAACTGCTAGACGAGTGTCGGAGGCTATAGTTAGGTTCGCCGGTGGAAGAGCAGGATCCATAGCGTGTACAGGGGTTAGGTGAACGTTTCTGTTCAGGCGTCCAAGAATGCTATGCTTTAAATACGTTGATTTTAGTCTCCTTCAAGGACTTAACGGTTAATATTTCGTCTCAGTAAACAGGTCATCCACTCTCCCTATAAGCTCTCTAGGTATCACTGCGCGAACCCCTTTCTTCGGGTCGACCACCTGGTTTATCCTCAGGTCTACAGCTAGGCTGGCCAGCATATAAGCCTCCTCGAACCGGAGGCCGTTAGCCTTAGCTATAGCTCTTACAGCGGTCTCAGAAGCAGCGGCGCACGCCTCGTCTAGAGTATCTCCGCAAGCCAGCACGGCATAGTGCTCTCTAGTCTCTAGAACAGGCCAGAAGGGCTGTCTTTTTTTTCAAAAGGCCTACTCTAACAAGCACCTCGCCGCTCACTTCTACGGCTGATACGCAGAGTTCACCATCAGCCTGGAGAGCGTGAAGATCGCCGATGGCGAGCAGACCCCCCTCTGTGAAGACGGGGAGGTAAAGCCTTGTTCCAGCCCTCATCTCAGCGACATCCATGTTTCCGCCATGTCTCCCGAGGCTACCAGCCGGTATGGAGCCCTTCTCCGGGGCTGCACCTATCGTACCTATCATAGGTCGGGCTATGAGCTTGTTCTCACCGAATCTTACCAGCCCGTTACTTATTTCAACTAGCTTTACCCTAGGCTTGAAATCAAGATGGCTTAGAACCCCGTATTTAGGAATGGTTACGATCACGCCTTTTTTCTCAGTTCTTATATCGAGTATGTCTACTATCAGGGTGTCGCCCGGCTCAGCTCCTTCTACGTATAGAGGCCCTGTGGCCCCGTCCACTTTAGACCAGTCCAGGTCGTCAACTGTTGTATTTTCGTCTTTAACCTGTCCACCTAAGGCGTCCACAGTCTCGAAAACTACTAGTTCCCCCGGTTTAGCCCTTTCTACAGGCGTGTTCTCAGGGCTGAAGCTGTATACTAACTGGCTTCTGGGAATCCTCTTCAACATCATCCCCGGATATAGTAATGGGAATGGCTAAATAAGCTTGTCACAAAAGTAGTGCAGGTAAAGTTTATCTGAGGCCTGAATATATGTACCGGTTATGAGGCTGGGCGTCGCCTATCCTAACATGGGGGAATGGGTTGACCCCAGCCTGGTCTTAAGAGTGGCTGTATCTGCTGAAAAGATAGGCTATGAAGTGTTCATGGTTGACGACCATTATATGCTTCCTTGGACCAACAGGGTGTTCGATGCCTGGATACTGCTTACCCATGTTGCTTCGCATACTAAGAGGATAAGGATCGGGACTGTGGTGACGCCGATACCCTTACGTCCACCGGGTGTGCTCGCCAAGATGGTTGCGACCCTTGACCATATATCTGGCGGAAGGGTTATACTCGGGGTTGGGGCGGGCTGGTACCGGCCCGAGTTTGAAGCTTTCAGTGAATGGCGGTCAGCCCGGGAAAGGGTTGATATGACTAGGGAGGGTGTGGAGCTCATCTTAAGGCTTTGGGCTGAAGACATAGTGGATTTTAAAGGAGTTTACTATAAGGTTAAAGGGGCTGTACTTGAACCTAAGCCACTGCAGAAGCCTCACCCGCCCCTCTGGTTTGGAACTAGAGGAAGGCGGATGCTTAGACTCACAGCTGAATACGGAGATGGATGGATACCGTTAACTATGCCAGCTGAGGAGTACGGGAGGCTGAAAACCCATATAGAGGATTTAAGGAGTAGCCTCGGCAGGACTGGAGGCTTCATCTACGCGATATATCACAGGGTTAAGACCGATCTGGACTGGGAAGTAGAGTACCTGGCTCAGTTAAAGGATCATGGGCTGGAGCTAGCCGTGCTTCTTCTTAGAGATGTGCCTAGGAGGAGTGTTGAGGAGTTCCTTGGGGACGCATGGGATGCTCTTTCGGGAATATAGATCCAAGTATTGCTAATCAGTCTGTATCGAGTAGCTGGCCGAGAATGTTCTCAAGTCTTTTTTCCTTTCCAGCAAGGGAGCTAGGCTCTACATAGAACCTGAGACTACCCTTAACGGTATCCAGTCTTAAACTGTAGAAACCTAATTCGTCCCTTTTCCTCCTATCTATCCTGACTCTTTTTAAGCTGGACATTGGTATAGTCCTTTCGCTAAGCGATGGAAGCCGGGCTAGTAGCCTAACCTTATTCACCTGGAAGCTGTCAAACCACATTTTATGCCCCATGAAAACTCCTACGGCCATAGCTTCACGGCCGAGGATGAACGCCGCTAGTAACCCCATAGCCACAGCTAAAAATAGGTATTTAGCCTTTTCCAGCGGGGTTAAAAGGGAGTCTCCTATAAAGATCTGCACGCCTTTTCTCGTGAAGAAGAGTAAGCAGAGCCTAGACGTGAGCAGGGTTACAGTCTTGGTCCTCGCCACCAGGGTTATGCCTTCGTCCTCCAACATCCCCCCTATAAAATAGTGGCCAGCCAACCTAATTAATGTAAGCTTATAGACCCTAACAACTCTATGGAAAACTAATGGAGGCTAGCAGCGAATTTCTCCTCCTAATAAGTTATATCTACACGAGTTACGAAGAAAAACTTTTTTTTCTTCAACCCTTGTTATCTTTGGACATCTACGCCTAGGGCCTAGATACGTATAGGTCGTCTTTAACGTAGAATCTTAGGGGTTGAGGTAGGTCCTTTGACACGCCTATCCTATGAGAGCTAGCTATCCTCCCGCTTTCTACTTCTAGATAACGCTCGATCCTAAGCATGCCGTCTTTAAGGTAGAGCGGCTTTCCGTGAAATCTTTTGTCTATAGCTAGAGCTCTCGTAAGCCTACCTGGGCCACTCGTTAAAAGTTTTACATCACCAATATTTCTAAGCTTCCTCATAATCTCAACTCCCTCAATAGGGTGTATAGCCCTGATCAACACAGCGCCTATTCCTTTCTCGGGATGAGCCACCACATTCAGAAGCCATTGGCGATGTATCCCATAGACTAAAGCTAGACCAGCGTTTCCAGCCATGATCCTGGCTAGCCCTCCTCCCTTTGCAGCGCGCGAGGCGGGGTCTTCAGGGCCATAGTAGGCTTCTGTCTCGACGATGAATCCCGACAGCCGCTGGCCTTTGTAGATCCTGACTAAGAGCTGCCCCAGTAGGGACACGGCTACCTCAGCAGGGTCTCTACAGTAGAAGCTTCTAGGTAATACATCTCCTTTTTGACGTGTAGATTTCTTCTCAGAGTCCGGAGGCATGGCTTTTCAGAGTCTTGAAAAGGGCCGGATACTATATAGCGTTTCGCCCTAGGTCCAGTTATAGATTCCTGCTAAAGACTATGTATTTTTGCTGGCTAGCCTTATATCTTAAGAGCTTTTTTACTGGTACGGTGGGCTTAATGGGAACGGTCGGCATAGGCGTAATTGGGTGCGGCTTCATATCTCAAGCAGCGCATCTACCTAGTCTCAGAAGGGTTGAGGGGGCGAAGCTGATTGCTTTAGCGGATGTCCGGTTTAAACTAGCTAAGAAGCTTGCTGAAACCTATAGGGCTAAGCCTTACGGCTCTCATATGGATTTACTGGAGGACCCCGATGTCGAGGCTGTACTAGTAGCCACGGACAAGTTTAGCCATGCTAAAATAGTGCTAGACGCCTGTAAAGCCGGTAAACACGTGCTTGTTGAGAAACCGATGGCGACAACGGTCGAGGACGCTAAGGCCATGGTTAACGCCGCGAAAAGAGCTAGTGTAACTTTAATGGTGGGCTACATGAAGAGATACGATCTAGGCGTGGAGGCCGCTAAAAAGATAGTGAGAGGGGCCGCAGCCCCCGATGAGATCGTATATGCCAGAAGTCATATTTTCGGGGGAGACTGGATATGCGGCCCAACGGTCATGCCCGTGATTCGGAGTGACGAGCCTAGGCCGGGAAGCCCCCGGGTATATCCAGTCCCGATTCCCGAGGACTTCAGATGGATGGCTGAGTTCCTGCTTGAACAGATACATGACGTAAACCTTCCAAGGTTTTTACTGGGAAACCCCATCTCCATAAGCTATGCTGAAAAACGGAGAAACTGTCTAGTAGCGCTTCTCAGCTATGGGGATTACTCCCTTGTTCTCGAAGGCGGCTACGCGGAGGCTGACTTCTGGGATGAAAATTTAACAATATATTTCAGAAGAGGTTGGGTAAGCGTACAGCCTCCCGCCCCCCTACTGAGAAATATGAGCGCTAAAGTGCTTGTTTACAGGGCGGGCCGTGGCATAGAATCTCTCCACTGCGGATGGGAATGGGCCTTCGAGCGTCAAATTAAGCATTTCGTGCGCTGTGTTAAAACCGGTGAGGAGCCCCTTTCAAGCGGCCGGGACTCGTATAGGGACATCGCGGTGGTGGAGGCTATTTTAAAGTCGGCGGTGGAGCATAGGCCTGTAAAGATACGCTATGATTTATAAAAT
>CAYSTQ010000108.1:0-6444 GCA_964433855.1 uncultured Thermoproteales archaeon | reverse complement strand
CATTACCGTACCGACGCTATGATGGTAAGCATACTTAAGTAGCTCAACAAGTGCTTTAAGCCTCCTAGCTCCAGCCTTGCCCTTTTTGGTATCCATGACTGGTTACCTCTGGAAACCATTCCGTCTTAACATCCTTTATTCTACCGTACCTATCTATTATGACCATGTTTATTCCGTCGCTATTGAGGTCCGAGCCAACGGTCTCCAGGAAGGCCCCTGGAGACCGTTTTAGGGACTGCCGGGCAGTCAGGGTCTTGGCTAGTACAGCTGTTGTTCTCCGGGGTTTGAGACAAGGGGAGGGGAAACCACTATAAGGGAATTAGAATGATAGGAATAATGGTGGACAGCTATGCCAAACCTCTCCGAAGAGAGGAGATCTTATTATCTTCCGCCGAACGTTAAACACAGCGACATCTACCATGAGGATTGGATCGACTTCAACAAGAACGGTGTCATGGATCCCTACGAGAACCCGAGGCTACCCGTCGAGGAAAGGGTGGAGGATCTACTGTCCAGGATGACAATCGAGGAGAAGATAGGCCAGCTGCGCTCCGGGCACAGCATCCCGGAGCATGGGATCGGCAACCTGACGCATGTCACCAGGCAGCTGCCGCCCGTCGAGGGGGCGGTTAGGGCTAACGAGCTGCAAGCTCAGGCAATAGAGGGGACAAGGCTCGGGATACCGGTTATAATCCATGACGAATGCCTCCATGGCTGTATGGCGACGCTTTCCATGTCTTTCCCGCAGGCCATAGCGCTCGCCGCGACGTGGGACCCTGACCTCATGTATAGGGTTGCCAAGGCTATTGCGAGGGAGACAAGGGCTAGAGGGATACATCAGTGTCTCTCCCCCGTGGTCAACATAGTGAGAGACGTGAGAGCTGGGAGGACTGAGGAGAGCTACGGGGAGGATCCGTACCTCTGCTCGGTTATGGGGGCTGCCTTCTGCAAGGCTATGCGGGAAGAGGGGGTTATAGCCACCCCGAAGCATTTCGTGGCTAACTTTGTGGGGGATGGGGGAAGGGATAGTAACGATATCCATTTCTCCGAGCGTATACTGAGGGAGATCTATTTCCCCGCTTTCAAGGCGTGTGTGAAAGCCGGCGCTTTATCGGTGATGTCAGCCTACAACTCCCTTGACGGGGTGCCGTGCTCGAGCAACAGGTGGCTTCTCACCGAGGTTCTAAGGGATGAATGGGGGTTTGAGGGCTTCGTGGTGTCTGACTACGACTCGGTGACTAGAATAATCTCCAGGCTTCACGCCGCCGAGACGGCTGAAGAGGCGGCTAAGTTGGCGCTGGAGGCCGGCCTGGACGTGGAGCTGCCTAGAGCCGACATATATGGGGACCCTCTAGTTGAGGCCGTCAGAAAGGGGCTCATCTCCGAGGAGACTGTGGACGAGGCTGTTCGCAGGGTTCTCAGGGCCAAGTTCCTCATAGGGCTTTTCGACAAGCCGTTCGTTGACCCTGAGGAGGCGGAGAGGATTTGCACCTGTGAGGAGCATGCCAGGCTGGCGCTGGAGGCCGCCAGAAAGTCGATAGTTCTGCTTAAGAACGAGGGCAACCTCCTCCCGCTCGACTGTGGAGAAATAAGGTCGATCGCCGTCATAGGCCCTCTGTCGGATGAGCTTAAGCTCGGAGGATACAGCGGGACTCCGCCTAGAGCAGTCACGCCTCTAGAGGGCATCAGGAGCAAGGCTGGGCCTGACACGGAGATATACCATGCCAGGGGCTGCCCGCTATGGGCTGGCGAGCACATCATGCTGTTCCCACCATATATAGTTTCACCCGACGGCGAGGAAGGGCTTAAAGCAGAGTACTTCAGCAATCCTGATCTGGCTGGGGAACCCGTCTTCACGAGAAGGGATAAATGGATAAGGTTTGAGTGGGGGTTCGATCCACCTGACCCCCGCATTCCAGCAGACGGGTTCTCAATACGGTGGACCGGAAAGCTAAGGCCTCCCGAGACGGGGACCTACGAGCTCACCCTTTTCGTGGACGGCGGCGCAAGGCTCTGGGTGGACGGCAAGCTACTGATAGACGTCTGGGAGGGGTCGCGGCTTCCAGGCAGGGCCAGGGTCAGGCTTGAGAAAGGACGGGAGCACGAGATTAAGGTTGAGTACCGTAAGCTCACAGGTTACGGCTCGGTCAGGCTGAGCTGGGACTACATGGACGGGTATGATGATGCGATGCGTGAGGCTGTTGAGGCCGCGAGGAAAGCGGACGTCGCCGTCGTATTCGTCGGGATAGTCGAGGGGGAGGGGTTTGACCGGGCTAGGCTCAATCTTCCAGGGCCGCAGGAGAGACTGATAGAGAAGGTTGTAGAGACCGGTACGCCAACCATAGTGGTTCTAATGACCGGCAGCGCGGTGACGGGGAGATGGATTGAGAAGGTTCCGGCAATAATCCAGGCCTGGTACCCTGGCCAGGAGGGGGGAACCGCTATAGCAGAGGTGCTCTTCGGCGAATATAATCCGGGCGGAAGGCTCCCGTTTACCTGGCCCCGTGACGTGGGGCAGCTCCCACTGTACTACAACTACAAGTATTCAGGGAGACGGCACGACTATGGTGACATGCCCGGTACACCGATGTTCCCGTTTGGTCATGGGCTGAGCTACACGACGTTCAGGTACAGTAACCTTAGGATAGAGGGAGACTTGGAGAAGGGAAACGTCAGAGTTAGCGTGGATGTTGAGAACACAGGTGATAGAGAGGGCGACGAGGTGGTTCAGCTCTATGTGCGTGACCTGGTGGCGAGCGTTGTAAGGCCGTTCATGGAGCTGAAGGGCTTTAAAAGAGTGGCGCTTAAGCCTGGGGAGAGACAGACTGTGACGTTTAAGCTGAGCCCCGACAATCTTGCGTTCCCTGGACCGGATATGAGGCGGGTGGTGGAGCCGGGAGCCTTTGAAGTATTGGTCGGAAGCTCCTCCGCGGACATAAGGCTTAGAGGGGTCTTCTACGTTAAGGAGAAGATCATGGCTAGCTTCGAGTGCGGCCAGGTTGAAACGAATAAAACAGAGATTAAGCCGGGGGAGACCCTGGAGGTCATGGCCGTGGTTAGAAACACAGGCCTCGTATCGGACGTGGTCCCAGTGAAGCTGCTCGTAAACGGCTTGGAGAAAGCGTCACGCCGTGTAGACCTCTCGCCCGGCGAAACGCGCAAGGTGACGTTTAGGCTGAGGCTTCACGAGGAGGGCGAGTACGAGCTGACCGTCACCACTCCTGAATCATCGTCAAAGGCGAAGGTTAAAGTCACGTCTTAATGATCCATCATTTTTGGATAGTTTTTCGGTTTTTAAAATTCTCCAACGTTTTTGTCCTTATATAGGGCGTGCTGGAAATAGACGAAAGGAAATTCCCTGTAGAGCCTGTACGGCTCTGAGGATCGTCAAGCCTTTGCTTGACAGAGAGGTTCTGGAAAAAGTGGATATGAAGTATGGGCCTAAGAGAGAGGTGCTTTTGCTGAATGCTGACCCATAGGCTGGACAACAAGGGCTTTAGCTGCAACTAACGTTTCATGCCGGGAGCACGTTCTTCCAGGACAGGAGAAATATCTGTATTGTTGGACTCTATCGCCTAAACAATCTTAATTTTGTATTCAACAATTTCTTTATCTCGTTAAAAGAAAGGTTTAAATATACGTTCCAAAATATAAATCATTGGTGTCAGACATGAGCTATGGAAAGCTCTCCATAGCGTTAACCCTGATCTTCGCGGTCTTGTTAGCGCCCCGGCCATATTCGGCGTGGGCGCCGACGATCTTTACGGGCTTTTCATAGACTGGCTCCAGAATAGGCCTAGTGGCCTACTCAAGATAGAGTTCCGGGTTCCCGAGAAGGATCCGTTATACGTGGTTGTGTCCAACTACACCTTGCCCTGGAGCAGAGACACTCCAAGGATAGTCTACTCAGGCTGGAGCGCTGGCAGCCCGATCCACCTAGCATTCAAAGTATATAGGATTCCCAAAAGGTATGAGGTGGTGAACGAAACCGTCAGGACGAGGTTCTTCGACCACTACTACGTCTTCTACGTGAGAGCAAGAGACAAAATATATCTGGTGGACGACCTGGTTGAGCCCAAAGACCCCATCACAAACGTAGTCTTCACGGCCTCCAGCCCCCTCAAGGCTGAACCCCTCAGCGAAGCCGGAGAGGCAGAACAATACCTGATGGGCACCTCCTACAATTTTCAGAACGTGAAAATAGGGGAGATCCACTCCATAAACGGGATAAGCGTTAGCTGGGGATTCACGTCAGAAGATAGATATAGAAAAATTAGGATCGAGCAGTACCAGCGATACGCCTCTATAACTGGTGATGAATACCTGATGTATAAGAGAGGCGAGTACGACTTAAACAACCTGCCCTGGGGGCCCATGGGATATGCGGGGAAGGTGCCGGTCGAAATATCCTGTATAGGCTTTACCTCCTCTGCCAGCGGCGGGGCATGCAGATACATTGTAGGGAGGGTACGCTACCGTTACGACCTGTACTGTATAGAGTACCCGCTGGATATTACGGCTGACTTCATACTGTTGATGGTGCCCCAGGAGCTAACCGGTTACTGGGCCTCTAGGGAGACTCTCACCTGCAGCATATGCGGCTCGAAAACCCCGTCCGACTACGCCGGAATAATAGAGGCAGGTAACCAGCAGGGTGACATAGTGCTGGGGTCGGGTAGCGGAGCCACCGTGTGGAGCACTTCTCTCGGCTTCACCATAGGCATAACTTTGTCAGCGCCAGCCCAGTACGAGGGGTCTAAGGTTACCGTTAGGCTTAGCTTCACATATAAGGTTTCAAGCAGCAACGTCTACTACGAGGCAAGGCCTAAACTTCACGTGGTTAAGGACTCGAGTCGCGTAGGTGACGACCTCTACTACTGGTATAAATACTACGCTAACGTTAAGGATGTAATAGTCCACTTCTTCTGGACATCACCTTAAATAACCGGGGGTGTCTCAACAAGCTTATCGCTTAAAGCATTCAAAATGATTCAATGCGAGAGAAAATCGACTATTCCTTATGCGTGCTGCACAGGGGACTCCTCTAAGTTAGGGCTGAGAGGCCTGAAGAAGCATTCACCGTGGTTTTGAACAGCTGGCGCCAATCCTATGCATTCACAGTCCATGCATCCACGCTAAAAACTTAATTTATAGGTGATAACGAGCTTTTTAATAGTGTAACGAAAAGCTCGTGATGACTGAACAGTCGGCTGACAGGTGATGAACCCGAAGTTAGCTGACATGTTTTAAAAGCGTCAACGGCGAACCCTAGGGATTATTGTTGTAGAGCGCAGGTTATCACGTCGTCAACCTAAGCCGGGCCCCTGGCTAATTACCCTGTATTCGACGGTATGTGATAAGTAGGGATCCCGGCGCATCCCTTATTTCCACGTCTATCCCTTTCGAGAGCTCCTCGCCGGTCATCGTTCTCCTAACATTTACGTCTTCGAAACACACCTCATAGGTGGCTGATGGGGAAAGCGCCCGTAGGTTCAGCCTAGCTTTCGACGTTGGACACCTGGGTCTGCGGAAGACCAGCACTATGCCTCCACGCATATCGTCGCGGTGAAACTGGTAGGCAACCAGGGCGTCGTCCCCTGGGCTGTACGGTGTGAGCGGGTAGTAGTCGCCGAGGAAGAACGGGCGTAGACGCCTGAACTCGCCGATAAGGCGGCGTGCCTTCTCCACGGGGAAGCCCGGTTGATACAGGTTCCAGCTTACCACCATGCCGTTACCTAGGGAGCTGCGGAAAGCGTAGGTGTCGGTGGAGTTGCAGCCTGTGCTCGTAGTGGGCAGGAATAGGTTGATGCCGTACGTGTGACACTGGTAGCCGTTCGGCTCGAAGTACTGGTAGTCGGTTCGCCAGAGAACTATGCTCCGTGAGACTGTTTCAAGGTCTATCCTCCGTCCGCCGCTCGCGCAATTGTCGATTATCAGTCCGGGATGGCGGCTAAGCAGTTCATCCCAGAAAGCGTACAGCCCCTCCACATACCTGATCTCCGTTATACCCTGTCTATCCGGTTCGTCAGCCGCCCGCCAGAAAGGAAGAGGATCTATATTGAAGTCATGCCTGTAGACGCTCACGCCTTCGCTTTCAATAATCCGGGAGATGTGGTCAGTAAGCCACTTTCTAGCGTTCCTATTGCCTAGATTCAGAAGACCGTTCGGGTTGCCGGGTAGCCTCAGTATCCACTCAGGATGCTCTCGGTCGAGCCAGGTTCCGCGGTAGACGCGTTCAGGCTCAAACCAGAGGACAAGCCCTTTCATCCCGAGCCGCTTGACAGCGTCGGAGACTGGCCGTAGCCCGTTGGGGAAGCCGTCTCTGCGGGGGAACCAGTTTCCGACACCGTTCGGCCATTTCCCCTCAAACCATCCCGCGTCTATCCACCAGTAGTCGATGGAGAGCCCTAGTTCGCGGTAGCGTTTAGCGAAAGCTATCTGGTT
>CAYSTQ010000107.1:0-6467 GCA_964433855.1 uncultured Thermoproteales archaeon | reverse complement strand
TAGTAAGGTTGTCTGAGAATGAACCGTTATTGGAAAGGGAGTATGTTATACCATTAAGAGACGCATACAGGGTTCCTCGCGGTAAAAGAGCCAGTAAAGCTATTAGGTTGATAAGGAGGTTTGTTAGCCGTCATCTTCATGTTGGAACAGTTATAGTAGATCCAGCTTTAAATATGGTTATTTGGTCGAGAAATAGGGAGAAGCCGCCACGGCGGGTTAAGGTTGTAGTTAAAAAAATAGATGAGGATACGGCCCGCGTTGAGTTGCCGTCTGCCGAGTAAATCTTAGTGATAAGTGATGCTCTCGTTGCCTAATGTTGAAAAAGTAATGATTTACGGTTCGCCTAACATAGGCGTTTTTATATTTGCCAATGATAATGTGGCGTTGGTGCCGCAGGACGCTCCTCGCAAAGTTGAAGAGGCAGTGGTTTCAACGCTTAAAGTTAGGGTTGTTAGATGTATGGTTATGAAAACGGTGCTTTTGGGGGTTTTAGTAGCTGGTAACAATAATGGTATTTTGGTTCCTCGTACTATAACTGACGATGAGCTGGACGATTTGAAACGGAGCCTTAGAGATATGAACATCGCGGTGTTGCCTGATAGACGCAACGCTGTGGGAAACCTTATTTTGGTGAATGATAATGCCGCTATTTTAGATCCTAATTTAAGTAAAGAGGCCGTGAGAACGGTCAGCGACGCGCTAGGGGTGGAAGTTATACAGCGTAAAATAGCTGGACAGGACCTTGTTGGAGCTGTTGCCGCCGTTAGTAACAAAGGAATAATGGTGCATCCTCTGGCTAGCGATGAGGAAGTTGAATATTTAGCATCTTTCTTCAGGGTTTCCGGCAATATAGGCACAATAAATAGAGGTAATCCGTTCATACGATCCGGAATCGTTGTTAATACAAAGGGAGCCTTAGTAGGATTTGAGACCACCGGCCCCGAAATAATGAGAATACATGCCACGTTCTTCAGTTAAGAGAAAGCTTATTAGTAATCGGTTCACTGACACATTAAGTGTTTCTAAAGGTGGTGGAGATGGAAGTCAAAACCTTCAGGATCGTTGGCAGGATAAGAATGGGTTATGAATGGAAAAAATTTTCGTTTGAGACTAGAGCACTTAAACCGGAAGATGCTCTAGAGGAGCTATTTTCTGAGCTGGGGTCCCGTCATAAAGCTAAGAGACAACACATAAAAATAGATGCTATCAGTGAAATATCTCCTGAGGAGGCTGAAAGAGTTCATATCAAAGAGCTAGCCCAGCTAGATAAGGTAATTGTATACTAGGAGGCTGGAGGGTTGGGATCATGAGTTCAGCTGGCAGTCAGGAAGCGATACAGCAGCTCTCGTCTGAATACATGATACTGAGAGAGATAGCTCAGGGGTTAGAGCAACGCATAAATTTGTTGAACCAGGTATTGCAGGAGATAGAGTCATCGTTAAATACTCTAGAGGATCTAAAGCGAGTTGGGGATAACCCTCTTCTTTTATTTCCTATCGGCGGCTCCGTTTATGCAAAGGGGCAGCTACTGGAGAAAGATGATGTATATGTGAATGTGGGCGCCGGGGTGATTGTTAAAAAGAAGTTGGAGGATGCGTCGAGGTATCTTACAGAGAGAAGAGATGAAATGCGTGCGGAGCTCAAAGACTCATTGGCGCAGCTTCAACAGGTCACCGCTAGAATTAGGCAGATAGAGGCTATACTAAGCAGAGCTACCGGCGAACAGGGCTGAAAAGATCATGTTTGAGAAGCTTAGGAAAGCTCTTAAAAGCTTTGTAGATAGAGCTGCAACCAGGGAGCTGTCTCCCAAAACTGTTGAGGCGTTAGAGGATGAGCTTATTTTTCAGCTTGTTGAAAGTGATGTAGCCCTTGAAGTCGCTGAAGGGATAATTAGCGAACTTAAACGGCGAATAGAAGGTGTTAGAATAAGTATTAGGGAGGATAAACGGAGGGCTGTTGAGTCTTTACTTAAGGAAGTTATATTGAATATATTTAGATCGGCAGGAAAACTTGATCTGTTAAATGAAATTCGAGATAAAGCTGTAAAGAATGAACCTTATATAATAGTGTTTCTAGGACCTAATGGTCATGGAAAGACGACGACTATAGCTAAAATCGCTAGGTTGCTTCTGATTAACGACTTCAGGGTTGTTGTAGCGGCCAGCGATACTTTTAGGGCGGGCGCTATAGAGCAACTGGAGGAACACTGTAATAGGCTCGGTGTAAAGTTAGTAAAGCATCGTTATGGCGCGGATCCTGCAGCTGTAGCGTTTGACGCTGTTGCGCATGCACGAAGCAGGAGATTTAATGTTGTCTTGATAGATACGGCTGGGCGTATGCAGACCGATAGGGATCTAATGGATGAAATGCGTAAAATAGTACGTGTAGTTAGTCCTGATGCCAAAATCTTTGTAGGAGATGCTTTAACCGGCAATGATGCCTTATATGAGGCTAAGAGGTTTCATGAAGAGATAGGTATTGACGGCAGCGTATTGACCAAAGCAGATGCTGATGTTAAAGGAGGCGCAGCTATTTCTATAGTTTACGCTACACGCCGTCCCATACTTTACCTTGGTACTGGGCAGAGCTATGATGATTTAGTAGAGTTTGACCCTAAGTGGTTCGTTGAGAAACTTTTCGGTTAGAAAAAGCTAAAGCCCTAATGCATCGGATTCGGCCCTATTTTTCCTGTTGGCCACCCTGTCTTTCCACGAGCCTAACATAATCAGCATTTATAGTTATGGATAATGGGTAAGCTGCCTCTAAGATCTCAACTCTGATTTCGCCACGGCTTACACCTATATCTACTACCCGCCCTCTCATGCCTCGGAAAGGCCCGCTCACCACTTCAACAATGTCGTTAATTCTTAAGTCTTCTATTACCGGTTTAGGCTTTACGAACCGCTCTATGTCCTGGTATCTAAAGACGCCGCCCATACGTCCCTTTACATACCTCATACCTGTAGTAAGCTGGTCTATGTCGAAGGGCGTATCTGCCTCTACAAATACAAAGCCTTTCAGCCCATCTACGACTAAAATGGATTTTATACTGGTCTTTTTAGCCTTAGCCTTAGTTTCGATTATTAAAGCTACGTTTCGCTCCTGGCCTACAGTTGTTCTTAAGGCGTAAAATCTAGCTTCTCTAACTGGAGGCTTAGGCTGTTCGGCCACGTCTACCACCATCTTGCCCTTCTTCCATAAGCAATGATGGCTAGACCAACGGCTAAAAGCGCCACAAGCGCATATAGTACATATTCTCTGGGTATGGTGGGCGGCGGCAACATTTGAATCACTGATGCTACTAATTGGATTGTGAATCCTAAAACTCCGAGTAGTACTGTGCCTAACCCAGTAACTTTTAATGACAATTTGAATGACTCACCGTCTGGTTTCCTAGCCGCTCGCAGCACCCTAATTAGGTTCTTAAACGAGGGCATTTAAACACCTTACCAAGTTGTTCGACATTTTAATGATAGTCAGTTAGCGTCACCAAGGTTCCCACACAGACTTATTATTACTGTGGGTTTCTCCTTAAATCCCTCCAATATACCTGGATATTTAAACTTTATCCTATATAATTTAAACCTCTTATTTTTTAAGAGCTACGATAACTATTATTTGAATGTTGACGACACGTAGACTATTACGGAAGGCTTTCTCCCAAAGATTTTATATCTCCGGCTCCTAAAGTAACTTCTTAACGATATGCTTTAAAGAGGTTCATGAAAATATGAGAGTCTTATTAAAGGAGGGAAGGAAATTAAGAGTAGAGGGTCCGGCCGCCATATATGTGAAGGATGGCGTACTAGAGGTTCTCGGTAAAGCTATTAAACCTCGTGAACGGGTCTCCGTGCCCAAGTCTAAAGTCATATTCGTATCAGCTCTTTCGGATACCGTCCTAGAGGTTGAACTAGGTGATGAAGGTAAGTGTGATGAAATAGAGGAACCGGCGACACCTGTAGAATGGAGAGCGGTCGCTGACGAAATAGCTAAGATAAATCCCCCGTTAAAAATTCTTATAATAGGCGGTGTCGACGTTGGCAAGACCATTTTTGTAACATATCTAGTGAATCTTCTCACGTCTAAAGGTAGAAGAGTGATTGTGATAGATGAGGATCTGGGGCAGTCAGAGATAGGCGCGCCGACAACTATTGGAATGGCCTTATTCACCAAACCGGTTGCCGCTTTAAGTAAAGGCCGTAGGATAGGCGGCTTCTTTGTGGGGAAAACAAGCCCCTCAGGCGTTATTCACAGGGTTTTAATAGGATTGAAAACACTCCTGGAGGAGGCTGGGAAGTTTAAACCGGATTATATTATAATAAATACTGATGGATGGATATACGGCAAGGAAGCTAAGGAGCTGAAGATAGGTATAGCTATGATGTTAAAGCCTCAGATGATTGTGGCTATCCAAAGAGACATTGAAACAGAGCCGATAATTTCAGCGTTTACCACACAAAGATGGGTTCGAATAGTAAGGCTGATAGCGCCACCGGTAATAAAGCCTAGGAGTTTAGAAGATCGCCGGTTGCTTAGAGAAGCTATGTATCATCGGAACCTTATAAATGGTCGAACAATTAAGCTACCGTTCACCAAGATATCTCTTGTTTTTGCGGATCTGGGAACGGTGTTTAGGGTTCCGGAGGATAAGGCTAGGAAGATAACTGATTATTTAGGCGTAAACCCGAAATATCTAGGACATAACAAGGAAAAGATACTGGTCGTCGTTTCCCGGCATGATAAACGTAGGGTGTTTAAGGAGGCTTTAACCAAGCTCAGGGACGAGTTAGATACTGATGTTAGAGTGCTTGGAGAAGGTGATGAACGGGGGTTGGTTGTGGGGCTGTACGATTACATGGGTAGGTTTCTAGGTATAGGAGTAGTGCAGGAAATAGACTATGAAGAGGGCTTCATGAAGGTTTTCACGGCGGTTAAAGAGGAAATCGGCATGGTTCAGTTTGGCAGTGTTAGGCTGAATGAAAACTTTGAAGAGGTAAGCAAGCTAGACACGTGGCCTTTATAGGTTCTAGGCGTAATTAATAGAGTGGTGGTTGTCTTGTCTTTGAGACAGTTTCTTAAAATGCTTGAAAGTGACGGAGAGCTTATTAGATTAAAGAGGCCGTTTTCAACACGGTTTGAGATAGCGCGGCTTCTAAAAAAACATGATAAAGGCAAGGCCATAGTTGTGGAAAAAGTGGCCGAAAGCGAGTTAAGCGTGGTTGGCAATGTTCTATCTAAGCGGAACCGTCTTCTTAAGGCTGTAAACTGTGTAGATTACAAAGAACTTTATAGTAAACTTTTGAATGCTTGTAATAGCCCAGTTAAGACACGTGTTAAGGATGATGCTCCATTTCTCGAGATAAGGTTAAAGAGCCTTAAGGAGTTACCCATACTTACCCATTTTGAAAAAGACGGTGGGCCCTATATAACTGCAGGGATAGTTGTAGCCCGGGATCCTGATTCTGATTTCCAGAACGCGTCGTTTCACAGACTCATGTTACTGGACGATAAAAGGATGGCTATAAGAATCGTACCTAGGCATCTTTTCAGGATAGATTTAAAATATGAAAGAATGAGCAGAGACACTCCGATAGCAATATTCATAGGGGCGCATCCAGCCGTGCTTCTCTCTGCCGCTTCATCGCCAGCTTATGGAGTTAATGAGTTGCATGTAGCAAATAAGTTGATGGAGGGAAGCCTTGATACCTCTCTATTACCTGAGACAGGTCTTGAAGTCCCCAGGCATTCCGAAATAGTGCTTGAAGGAAGAATTTTGAGAGGTGTTAAGGCAAAGGAAGGGCCTTTCGTTGACATTGTCGGGTTATATGATATAGTGAGGGAGCAGCCGGTAGTTGAAATTGATAGGATATACGTGAGGGAGAAGGCGTATTATCAGGCGTTGTTGCCAGCAGGCTCAGAACATATGATTTTGATGGGGTTTCATAGGGAGGCCCAGATATGGGAGTATGTTTCTAAGATAGCTGACGTCAAGGCAGTCAAACTGACAGAAGGAGGAGGTGGCTGGCTTCACTGTATAATATCTATAAGGAAAATGACTGAGGGGGACGCTAAGAACGTCATAATGGCGGCATTCGCCGCTCATCCCTCGTTGAAAACTATTGTTGTAGTAGATGAAGACATAGATATTGAAGATCCTGTAGATGTAGAGTGGGCGCTGGCTACGCGTTTCCAGGCAGATAGAGGTATAGTGATTATTAAAGGCGCCAGAGGATCAAGCCTTGATCCATCGGCTGACCAGGTACGGATGTTGACGACTAAAATGGGTATAGATGCTACAGTGCCTTTAGACCGGCCTCGAGACCTATTTACTAAAGCGAGAATTCCTGGTTAGAAACTAACCCTATATGATACGTTACCGGGTTCTCCGAAAAACTTCTTTGCTGCCTCGGCGACGCATTTCCTATATTTAGGAAATGTATATACTCTCACCATGTCCATAAATCCCT
>CAYSTQ010000106.1:0-6509 GCA_964433855.1 uncultured Thermoproteales archaeon | reverse complement strand
TTTGGTTGACATGGAACGGCTATACACTATGAGGGAAGCGTCGAGGCTGTTAGTGTTATATAAGGGCTATCCGGAGGCGGGGTAAGGCTGGTAAGATTGGGCGTGTTAGGACTGTTGGCGGTAAGCGTAGGGTTCCAGAGTCGGAGATAAAGAGGATTCTAGAGGAGAGGAAAATCATAGGTTATGCCGGGGTTTCCTCTCACACTCAAAAGGACGGTTTGGAGAGGCAGGTTGAGCTGGTCAAAAGCTATGCTGAGGAGAGAAATTGGGAGGTAGAGATTTTGAAGGATGTGGGTTCAGGTTAAAGGAGGATAGGAGGAACCTCCAAAAACTACTAAAAATGGTTATGGGTAGAGAGGTTTCTAAGGTCATTACAGCAAAAGGATATTTAGAGAAAATAAGGCACCGTTAGTTTATGGGAATCACTTGACGTATGCTATTAATATACTTATTATGAATATTATGGATGCTGCTATCACTATGCATGCTCCTATAGGTAGATCTAGATAGAAGGAAACTAGGACGCCTGATATTCCTGATAGAGAGCCTATGATAGCTGATGAAATTATTCTCCCCATGAGGTGGTCACTTATCCTCATACTGCATGCTGCTGGAATGTAGAGCAGACTGAATACTAGGAAACCCCCAACTATCTTGAGTGAAAGAGTTATTACCACTCCCACCAATATTATTAATAGGTATACATAGAGCTTGGTGTTGACACCCTCTGACTCCGCTAGCTCTCTATCGAAAAGTATGCTCTGGAATCTTCTCCACAGAATACATAGTATTAATACGTACAGGAATAGTGTGACTGCCAGTAGGGTTAGAAAGCGGTTAGTTACAGCTAACACACTACCCCAGAGTATACCTCCAACTTTCTCGGCAGCTAATGCTGGTCCTGGAGATAGGAGAATGAAAATGAAGGTGAGTGCGTTATAGATAGAGAATAGCACCATCGCTATAGTGGATGAGGGTATGCCTGTAGCATCAGATATAGGACCTATTATCATAGCTGTAAGTATAGCTACTGATATAGCCGTTATGAGCGTATCCATGCCAATTGCAAGCCCGAGCGCTGCACCGCAAAGTGCTCCATGCGCTATGGCGAAAACTAGCGTTGATATCCTTAGTCTCGAAATAAGAGTTCCAGAGACTCCGCATAAGGATCCCGATATCGCTGAAGCTAAAATTGCATACATTACTAAGCTCAATGCTCTATCACCTTTTCTATTCTTCCCTCTACCATATAGATCTCCCTATCTATGCCCTTTAGCTCGGGGGGGACATGTGCTACTAGTAGTATAGTCCTATCTTCTTCGTGGAGCTCTTCAAGGAGGTCTGAAAGAAAAATCCTAGACTTACTGTCTAGTGCACTAAAGGGTTCGTCGAGGAACAGGACTCTTGGATCTCTTACCAATGCTCTAGCTATAAAGACCTTTTGTTGCTGTCCACCGCTCAATTTCCCAATAGGTCTTTCAGCTAAATCGCTTATACCCAGTACCTCCAGTACTTCTTCTACCCTTCTCCAATCATCTCTACCCAGTTTTCCAAGCGGCCTATTGGATGCTAAGCCCATAGCTACTACCTCTTTAGCTTTGAAGACCTCGTCAGGAGATCTTATGAAGTCCTGTGGGACGTAACTACACAGTTTCCTAGCTTCTAGCGCTCTTCGAGGTATCTCGTACCCTAAGAGTTTAATTTTACCACTCTGAGGTTTTAGTAGTCCCAGTATAGTCTCCAGAAGAGTGGTCTTTCCAGCGCCGTTGGGACCAGATACAAGTACATATTCTCCTTTCTCTATACTAAGTGTTATATCTTTTATAGCTGGTCTCTTTTCTCCTACATACACTGTAGATACTCTGTAGAGCTCTATTATCGAACCCGTATCTTGAAAATTTCCTCTATACCTGCTTCGAGCGCCCATTTACTAGCTTCCTCCATTTCCATAGTCAATATTCTAGGTAGTATATCACTATTAACATGAACCTCTACTGATTTCCCCCTCTCCTTATCCTCCAGCCTGAGCACTATTTTATCTTCCTCTACGATATGGAGGTTAAGCTTACCTGTAGTACATCCTGTAGAGCACTGGACTCCATCTATGAAGCACGTATATGGTACCCTCATTGGACAGTACACCACCGCTCTCAGTTTATGGAGAGAATCTATACTTAGCTTTGCACCTAAGTTCTTCACGGCAATCTTTCCTGCTCTATAGCCTAAGATAAGGAAGGGGCCTCTATGTCCATGAAAGCGTACTGCCTCCTCTATAGTTAGCCCTTTCATACTCCCAGCTTCCTCCAGAGGTAGGCTATGATTGCCGTCTCAACTATGATCAACACCAGTGCTATAAGTGCTGCAGTTCTCCAAGTATCTACTTCTCTAGTGAGCCTAAGAGTGGTTACCATATACTCATACTTCGATATAGCATCAAAGATCGCGTTCGCGTTTCTCTTCATTACCTCAGTTAGGTTTACTAGCTTGGGCTCGGTATAGGGGAAATTCGTAAGTACCACTTGTACTGCGTCTAATCTTTCTGCTAAAGATCTCCCAAATTCTACACCGGATTGAAGGTTGTCTATTACTAGTGCAACCTTCTCCTCTCTGCCGGTTTTGAGGAGCTTCTCTACTTCAGCTGTACTCAATTTCTCGGGTGGTCCATACTCAGCCACCACATTTAATCCTAGCCAAGATACAAATGCTTTCTGCCAACTCATACAGATCACCTTAATCCTCTTTACACCCACCTCTTCAGCTCTCTTCTTAAGCTGTGTTGCTATAGCATCTATCCTACTCAAACACCGATCTAATCTATCGCTGACATCTAGCTTGAGGTGGTCTTTTAATGCTCTAGCTACGTCCCTATACCTTTCCTTTATCGCGTCTGGAGTGTTCCAGGGACCTTTAATTCTACAGAGTATAGCCTTAGTACCAGACGCTTCAACTAGGGGTTTAAGCCAAGGCTCAATGCCATGATATAGTATGAGCTTAGCTTCAGCTATATTACGTACATCACCAGGCTTCACATCGTAATGGGCCGGACAAATCGAGGGACTAGCTATCATTACCACGTCCACCAAGTCTTCAGCTAGATCCCTGACTATGCTGTAAAGCACGCTTGTAGTACACACTACAAGTGGTCTCTCCTCTGGATGAGCACGTACGCCTAGCCCTAATGGGAGGGTTACTAGGTACGCTACCAGCAGTATGATTAACCCCAGTCTCATACTTCCACCAGTATTACTATTTCGTGCATTGGTAATACTATTTTTCTTATAAACTTTCGTACTAGGATAATAATCGCTGGTAGAGCTACTATTATAGTCGTTGCTAGTACGCGGTCTAACAGCACTATGCCTTCTCTTTTCACTATTTTGATAGTCTGATGAGTACTCTTGCAGTAAATACCACGAAAAATACTATGAATCTCTCCTTTCTCAAGCGATGCGTCTTCTCTCTCCCATATATAGGGATAATAGACACTTAGTAATCTTACTCCCTATTAGAGTGAAAGACGCAAAGATAGTTAAGACACTTGCCTGCACCTGACAATCTTCCGAAAAGAAACAAAAAAGCCTATTAGCGGAAACCTTGCCTACTCGTAGACACAAACCCGAGGACTGCCACTACGTAATCTGCTGAATAGATGACCTAGAGGAAGACAAGTTATGAAGAAAAAGTTATGAGCTAACGCTTCATAAAAGCGCTTAAGTTTCCATGAGGGCTTAATTGATATAGCCGGTGGTATATATGTCTACTAGAAAAATAGATCCATTTCTAGTAGTTCCAATAATAATTATTTTATCCCTGTTAATAATCCTAAACACTGCTATTAGTGGATTTACTAATAGCTATGGAACCACAGCATGCATTACCGATAGTGCAGGGGATCTCCGGTATAGCGACAGCAGCCATGGCTTTTATGACCTATAGATCGTTAAAGGAAGCCGAGAAGGATAGGAAGAGAGGGAGAGTAGCGGATCATGTTCGCTATGTCATACATCCCCTTATAGATATACTCAACGAGAAAAGAACTGTTAAAGAAGAATAATTATAGCTGGAATCCCAAAGATAAATGTGTCTCATCTCTAGAGTACCCAAAAGATGAAGACATATACTTACGTGTTCACGGAGCAATACCTCTACTGATCTGGAAACAATTTTATACGGACGTAAAGCGAAAACATCAAGAAATGGACCATCTAAAAAATAAATATAATTATTTATTGAAATGTTTAAACAAGAAGCTTACCATGCTGGATGAAGCCATAAACACGTCAGCTTTCCAAGAGAAAATAAGGCAACTAGCAGGGGAATATAATAGAAACAGGTCTCCCAGGTATAATAAATTAGATTTCGAGGCGACATATAATCATCTAATAGGTTTCATCGTTCACGGAAGAAACTTACCGGAGCCGCCCCAGTTCATGCAATACTTCTGGAAAACTCTTTCACCTTGGATATACGGGTGCCGGGGATGGCTCGATACTACGAGGACGATGAAGTAGTTGTGTATTCAATAGCAAGGACGATTATACTGAAGCTAGAGAACGAGTTTCAAAAATATTAAGAAAGTAGAGGTAAAGCAGGATGGCGATGACCTCGTTTTATTAGTGAGCCTCCGGAAGTAATAGGGTACAGTCTAAAACTAGGAATACAGTTAGTTTATAATCTTATAATAGCTTTTGTTAAAATACAGTCTCTAGTTGTCTCGATAACCTCTACAACGTATGTTCCGCCGGGTTTACCGCCTTTCACGATGACGGTTTTTCCTGCTTTGAACGCGAGGCCGTTTCCATCAGGGGTTTGCTTCACCACTGTCACTGTGAAGCGTTGGCCAACTTTCATCCAGGATAGAGAGCTATCTGTCTTCTCTGCAGCCTCTGTTGCAGCGCCGAGGATGAAACCTATGAAGGCGCCTATGGCCCCTGTTACAAAACCCAGTAGGGGATTTGCGCCTGGGCCATAGGTTACCCCGGGAATTGCTGCTAGAACTACGAACCCTATGACCGCTCCCATCAACGCCCTACCAAGCCGCGCGTTGTCAGATTCGTTACTCATACTCGTCCTCTTTTAAAAACTATGTCTAACAAATATTGCTGCTGTTACCCTTATTTACGTTGTCTATTTCAGTAAAGCGAGTCCGCCTCTGGTCTGACTACTGTTATGCCCTTCTTAGCTAGGGGTTTAGCAGGGCTGTTGACGTGTGCAGGGAGCCTGGCGTCTACGTTGTCTGGCGTAATGGAATAGTGAAGGTTTCTATGGTTCAGGATAAGGTATATATATGGTTGTGGGTTGTGTGGGAATTGTGGGAGCCGTGATCGATGTAGTCGTAGTGGATGGGAAGGGTAGGGTCGTTATCCCTAGGGAGGTTAGGGAGAGGCTCGGTTTGTCTAAGGGTAGCAGGCTGCTGCTCATGGAGCTGGACAGAGATACTATAGTGTTAAGAAAGCTTGACGTCAGGAGGCTACTGGAGGTCATAGCCAGTGAGGTAAGTGAGAAAGGTATAGACCTGGAGGAGATTGAGCGCGAAGTGGAGGAAGAGGCGGACAGGATTGCGGCGAAGAAAATCGAGGAGATTCTTGCTGGACACTAACTTGTTCATAGCCGCGTTCAAGTCAGGCTGGACCAAAACCACAGAGCTACTACTGGAGTTGCTGACAAACCCCGAATACGAGCTAATAGGAAACTCCGTGTTATTAGAGGAGTACAGGAGATGGGCCTTGAAGCTAAGCCTCAAGAACCCTGCGCTAAGCAAGCCAGCCATAACCCTCTACTCGCTACTTAAAAACAGAGTAAGACTTGTGGAGCCTGGCAAAGAACATCTGAAGGCCTGCATGCCGTACTTTCCCGAAGACGAGTTCGCGGATCTCTATCACGCGGCAACCTGCCTAAAGGCCGAAGCTATCCTAGTATCCAACGACAAGCACTTCGACGAGATAAGGCGGACAGGCCTAATCCAGGTGTTGAAGACAAGCGAAGCCATAAGAGAGATCCTAGGCTGAAGCCACCTCGCTTTTTTACAATCAGCACTACTCACAACAGCTCGGCACGCCCAGCTGTTTAAACATGGCTTGTCAACCAATTCACCAGCCGATGAAGAAACCTGGCTTTTAACGCTGGGGAGGGGCTTATGGGGTCATTTGGCTGTGGGCGGAGGTTGTTGGGGCTAATATTATTCTTAGAGGCCTCTAAGATAAATATTGTTCACGGTGCTACCTAAATAAACTAAATATCTAAGGCTTACCGGACAAAAAGGCTGCCCAAGTCTTTTGTGCCGACGGGTTCCCGGTTTCAAGCCTAACCGGAGGACGTGTTAGGCATATTGAGTATTTTTAACACTCAAACCGGGAAACGATAAGCCGGTTGTCAGGACTGCGGCATACCTTTACTATGTAGTGTGCTGTCTATCAGGTTTTTCAGTTCTGGGTTCGTATAGTATCGCGCGTAATAATATCGGCAACATACCCGCCCACCTCCCCCCAAAGCCACTTCAAAGCCTCAGC
>CAYSTQ010000105.1:0-6521 GCA_964433855.1 uncultured Thermoproteales archaeon | reverse complement strand
GGTAAATATGAAGGCAGAGGCTTATTAATCTTTGTTTATTTAACAATCCTTAGAAGGAGACTCCCCCAACAATTTAAAAAGAAGAAAAGCCATCTCTACGAGGCGCCGCCTAAACCACCAGCAACTCTTCCCTGCTTCCCATCCCTGCTCAAGTTATGCATGAACCTGAAGAACACCCGCAGAGTTTCAGCTGTGATGTAGATGCTTCTCTAGGCCCCCTTCTCACGCATGTGTTCAAGGTATCTGAGGACGGTCTCATAGTCTACGTCCTCGGCCTTGACCCCCGTAGCCTCGAAGAACTTAGTCATCACCTGAACCCGGCGGTACCTCGTGGGGGGCGGAGGCTCTGGCTTAAAAGGAAGCTGTGGTACTTCCTCAGAACCTCGACGTGCCCGGGGCAGCGCCTGGGTATCGAGACTTCGAACAGGTGTTCGATGGCGCGCTCCCACTCCTCCGAAATCACGTCGTCCATCGGATAGGCCAGTTCACCAGGCTTTTTATAGGGTTTGGATTCGCCGGAAAAACCGATCATAATAATGGTCAGACCGGAAACCTTGCTTCACCAGTTCACGCTGCAATGGGTCATCATCCCTGTTAAACTCTTTACAGCGGGTCAATTTAAGATTTCGTATAGGGACTTAGGCCATATAATAGATATAGGTTCTAAAGCCTGTTTAAGGAATGGTGATGGATTTGAAGTGGATAGAGTTAACATCTCCCGATCTAGAGCAACCGCCTATCCTAGCCGTTATACCGATTGGCTCTATAGAGATACATGGCCCTCATCTACCCTTAGGGATAGACACCATGGTTATAGAAAGGGTCGCCGTCGAGGCCGTTAGAAACCTGGATGCCGTAGTGCTACCTCCACTCCCCTATGCGTATGTGCCGGAGAACAGGCACTTTAAGGGGACTATCTCTCTATCAGCCGACACTTTTCTGAGGCTCCTGGAAGAGGTATGTGATGAGGTCTACAGGAACGGTGTTGAAAAGATAGTGGTGTTAAACGGCCATGGAGGTAACATAAGGCCGTTGAGGCTCTTTATACGTGAGGTTCTTAGTAAAAAGAAGAAGTACTGTGTTTATCTAATCCCGGAGCCATGGGGCTTGATAACCGACGTGATAGAGGAAGTCAAAGAGACGGATGAGATAGGACATGCATGTGAGATAGAGACAAGTATAGCCTTGTATCTCTTCCCAGGCTTATGCAGGCTGTACAAAGTTAAACGGCCGGCAATTACAGGCAGAAAACCGCCGCGTGGAGTTGAAACAGCAGTAGACTGGAGTGGGTATGCTGTAGAGGGTTATCTGGGAGACCCCAGGAAGGCATCGGTCGAAAAAGGACGAAGGCTTTTCAAGACCTGGGTATCCCGTTTAACTAGGCTTCTTGAGCAGATTATTGAAGACAAGGATTGCCGGGGGAACCTAGCCAAATACTATAGAGCCGCCTATAGATAAATCTTAACTTGCTTCAATTTTCTTGACGGATACGGATTTAATGAATTCGTCCAGGCTAACCCCCCTGTCTTCAGCCACTAGCCTTAAATGTTCTACCTCGCTGGGCTTTAGTCCAAGCCTCGTAGTAGCGATCACGTCAACTGCGAGCGGATCGCGTCCAACCAATATTCTCTCCTCGGCTTCCACCAGCACCAGGTCTGGCTTAACCACCTTAGCTACGTCTGCTATAACCCTGTTAATACCTTTAGTGTGATACCTTAGAAACTTCTGCTTATCAGGCAGCAAGCCGAAGAGATTTTTAAGAGCTGCCGTCACCTTAGTTATCGAGTGTAGCCCAGCCCTAGCTAAATCTACCAGTAGATCAGCTTCTAAAACCACTTTAGGTAATCTAACGGTTTTCAGCGTCCTAGGATTTGGAACAGACACTTTCACGGTCTCTAAGCTACTTAAATCCACTAGCTCTATGTTTCCGCCTATTTCGGCAGCCTTCTCCATAAGACCAAGCGCTCTAATTCTCTTAATAGGATTATACATAACGCTTCTAGTATCCCCTACAAGAACTCTATCTGATCTGATGGAAAGAATCCTAAGCAGGACAGTGAATATCTCAAGATTCGGAGGATAAAAACCACATATATTCGGCTTTACCAGGATTAACCGGTATCTGCCAGAATAGCCAAGCATATGCGTTAAACCCTCTAAGAAAGCTACGAAAACTTTTCTGTCTACATCGTATACCACGGTCTCCATACTAACTATCTACTTTATCTTTATTTCAAATATAAGTTGCCATATTTGGCTAGCCTTAAGACAAAGAGCTGGGTTCTAGTTAAAACACGTGCTTCCACAGCTGGTAACTCTGAAGATCCTTCACGTTAAGTCGAGGGTTTAAATTTTTCTGTTCCCCGCTCAATGCTGCGTATATAAACCTCTAGGCCAGCCGCCCACGCCAGATTAGCGGCTTCTCGTAACGCATCCATAGGTGTTGGAGCAACATTTCTAAATTCTGGGCTCATAACGGTGTCTGATGGCATGAACTGCTGAACCACGTATACCATGCGGCCTTTAGCTTGAAGGCCTGATAGATAGGAAACTATTCTAGCTATGTGCTCTATCGTGACAAGTCCAGGCACCAGTGTCGTCCTAACCTCTACAAATTCAACGGATGATGTAACTTCAGCTAGGGTAGCCTTCACCTTCCCTATAATCTCCATTCCCATGTTAACCGGTAAGCCGCAGACTCTAGCGTAAGTCTCAGGATCATCGAGCGGCGCCTTGATGTCCAGCGCAACATGATCCAAAAGCCTCTCGGACAACAGCCTTCTCACCACGCTTGGATTCGACCCGTTCGTGTCCAAGCTGTTAAGCATATAGCCGCCCTCCCTACATAGTTTAAACAGGCAATACAGAGGCTCGGTCTGAACCGTGGGCTCTCCGCCTGTTACATGAAGGTAATCTACAAACCCTTTCGCGCCGGCTAAAAGATCGATCAGCTCACCAACCTTAACGGTCTTAGTCTCCTTAGCTAGTACGACATGGCTATTCTGACACCAGGGACATCTAAAATTGCAGTAGTTAAACCATACTGTGAACGAAGTATGTCCAAGAACATCGACCATGCTGGTCTCACTCCAACCGGCAACCCTAGCCTTACTAAATCGACAATTCAACTCCAGCCCCCTCTATACCCAGTTTTCTAGCTAAAATACGGTATGCCGTCTCAACATCATCTAGGCCCAGTACCAATTTCTCGAAGGGACATATCTCTCCCCCTTTACGGCCTTTTATCACCGGAACCATGTAATCATACTCATAGGCTATTCCAGCCTTCTCCAGAATTTTGGCGGCGTGTATACTCATAAGTCCTCCGTAAACCGAGTTAAAAGACCAGTAGGCAAAAACCGTTGCCGCCGCTTTACCCACAACCCTGTCAGCCACAGCCGAGCCCCTCAGGGCCTCACCTAGCAACTTCACGGCCTCGGCCAGATCTAGTAAACCATGGCGGCGTCCCACGTAGATTAGAGCACCATCCTTAACTATAACAAGGGAGGCTTTCTCCTTTCTCATGATCTTTTTAGCAGCTTCCAGGTCTTTAGATAACATGGTCCTCACGCAAGCTCAAGTATCTGGGGCATCGCAACTGATGTATCCTGTATTTCTACCAGGTCATAAGGCCATCGGTTATCCTGGGTCAGCACCTCCGCGTGGTCACCAGCTACAACTATCGTGTCTTCAGACTTTACGCCTGCTATCGTGGGATTCCAGGCGAAGGCATGACCTTTCTCCACGATAACACTGATGTCCCACGTAGCTATAAGTTCGCGGGGCTTATAAGCTATCCATCCACCCTGATGATGGCTGCGCCACTCCTCTGGGAAACCAGTTCTTCTGTAGGCCTTGACACCAGCCTTGAAAATACTGCTTCCCGCAACCCCCGGTTTGGTCGCTTCTATAAACGTGGCCGCTATTTCCGAAACCGCTCTATGCTTAGCCAATAGGTCGGCCGGAGGCTGCCCAAAATATATACTCCGTGTCAGGGATACGTGCAGGCCGAAAGCCTCGGCCACCACGGACACCACAGCATATTTCTCAATCGGCACATCCTTAGGTATGGGGTGGCGATATTTTAAAACACGTTTCTCAGAGGCCACGAGCACTACGGGAATTCTAAACCCTTTAGATGCTAGAGCACGCAGCATGTCCGCGGCCAGCTCCAGCTCGGTCTCCCCCTTTCTCGCGTCAAAAAGAACGTCGGTAACTGCCCTCACACATGTTTTAGAAATATTTCTAAGCCTGTCGACCTCCCATTTCGACAGTCTAAACCTGATAGATGCCAGCTTGGAATCTATGTTCAAGACACCTCTTACATCCACATCGGCGCCGATCCGGCCTAGAGATCCGGCGTCTTTCAAAGCCCGTGACAGTGGAGGTTCTCCGTACCACGGCAAGCTGACTAGTTCTACGTCGAGCCCAGACAGCTCTTCATCAACCATTCTGCCTGCTTCATTATTAGTCGTGAACAGCTTCACTGAATCCCTGGTTACAAGAGCTACAGCCCTAGCGAGCTCAGTGGATACAGCCACATGAAACACGCCCCCGCACATAAGCCAAGAAAGATTATGTCGTTTACATAGAATAAGCGAGTCCAGCCCCATGTCGGACATGAACTTTCTAACTCTGGAAACCTTTTCCGCGAATTCGCCAGACACGTCTAATCCCCTCTAGTCTTTCCCTTACAGAGATCTAAAAGGATTTGTTTCCCCCTGCTAACCCTGGTAGACCTCGACAACTATCCTGTTTCCCTGCCCTCCTTTTAGCTGTGAAACAATGCTTTTGATGACCGAACCTATGAGTCTACTCATAAACGGGTTTAAAGGTAGCTGGACGCCGTCAACATATATTTTAACGCCTCCCCTATATGCTGAGCAGTCCTCCGGATTTTTTAAACCGGCCAATACCTGCTTAGCCATTTCGCGACACGTGTTGAAACCACAGCCGCCGCAGTCCAGCCCAGGCAGTAGAAAGCCGCGGCCGAGAACCAGATCAGCCATCCGGCTAGCCTCCTTAAAAGGATTTATAACAGGGACACCATCTATATTTTCCAAGTTTTCGTTTGAAACAAGCCCGCTTACACATATCTCAAGTCCGTCAAAGAAATTCTTAGCGTCGTCAACTGTCTTAGCACAGACTATCTTTGGGGCAACGCCGCTGTCTTTAAACCCTTCAATAAGCAGGACTTCCACGTTCATGAGTCTAACTACATCATGCAGCGTACCCGGACGCTTAAAGATCACAGCATGCTCATCGGGCGCGACAGCCCCAACAACATCAGCGTGTAGTCCATGCCTATACGTGTCTTTCCCCTCGACATCTATCCTCCCGTGATGCATGTGCTTTACAGTCCCAACCGTGAACCCTCTAGATTTAAGCTCTTCAGCCAGAAGCTCCACAACGGTGGTTTTACCTGACTTCTTACCGCCGACGATAAGCACAGCTTTAGTCAAGGTTGCCGCCCCCTACAGTAAGGATAGTGCCGGATCCAGCCATCCTGAAGCTGGACGGCGCGGCCTTCATTAAAGCCATTGTAGCCTTAAACCCGGTGCAGTGCATTGGAGCCAGTATACGGGGGCTGAAGCTGGTAAGCTGCTTACAAGTCCAGGCAATCCTGTCATCGCTGGCGCCGACCAGGTGAAAGCCGCCTATAACCCCTAGGAGACGGCTTGCCCCTGTCACCTCTAAGGCCCACTCAGCCATATTGACAACGCCGGAATGGCTACATCCAGTAACTAGTAGGGCCCCATCCCCTATGTTAATGGCGACTCCGGTATCGTCCAGCATTTCATCAGGTGTTAATCCGCCTTCAGAAGCCGTTAAAAACCCCTCGCATTTTTCAACTTTGTTCGAGCGTCTAACTTCTCCAAGGAAGAATACGCCGGGTACCAGCTCTAGCGGTTGCGGAGACAGCAACAACCGGTCTTCCACAGCCATTCTGGCCTCGCGGGGCATACCTATAATCCTAAGCCTGGGCTTTCTGGAGAAACATGGTTTTAAAACTGCTGGATGAGCCACTACTACAGCATCCTTTTTCACCCTATTCATCAACGCTGGAAGCCCACCTGTGTGATCATAATGCCTATGACTTAGAACTATGAAGTCGATGTTATACAAATCCACGCCTAGCAGATCAGCATTATGCAGCACAACCTCTCCCGTAAACCCGGTGTCTAGAAGCAGTCTATACGGGCGGCGCTCCCCTGCAACCTCTATCAAAGCCGAAAAACCGTGTTCACCCAGAATTGGCATACCCGGTGGCGGAGCTACACAGTCATTGGACAGTATCGTCACCGTAACTTTCGGTTCACCTATCATTACTCCTCCCCAGTATCAAGGGATAAGGCGTTTACTATTTTTAAATAGTGTTTAACCAGGGTGGTTTCTTTTTTCGAAACCGGGTATTACTGCTGATATAGACCCTGTAGATGGAAGAACACCGCATCACTCTACCTTTATTAGGAATATAACCTGAGTAAAAGGCAGCAAATAGTTATATGTTATGACTTAGA
>CAYSTQ010000104.1:0-6582 GCA_964433855.1 uncultured Thermoproteales archaeon | reverse complement strand
CAGGAAGTGCGCCATCGACTCTCTTTCATAAACGAAATACAACGGTTTAACTCTGGGCACGAATCCCTCCTGTGGCGGCTCGCTCACTAACCCCTCTCGCGCCAGGCTGATAACATCCCCCCTTATAAGGCTCATTATGAACGTCTGCACTTCATCGTCAAGATTATGGCCAGTCATAAGGAAGCTAGCGTCCAGCTCTACGGCCATCCGGTTAAGAAGGTATCTCCTAAACACGCCGCAGACACTACACGGCTTAAGGCCTAGCGCTCCCTTGCTGTAAAGCACGGCTGCCTCGTCGACGGTTACACCTAGTCTGGAGCTCATGCTGGTGATGACGTATTCAATCCCTATTTTCTCGCAGAACTTTTTAAAAGCCTCGGCTTTATACTCTCTGTAGCCAGCAATGCCCTCATCCACCAGTATCGCGACGACCTCAAACCCCAGCTCCCTAGACAGCTCGTTCATTACGTAGATAGTGTTCAGGCTGTCTTTGCCACCTGACGCCGCCACGCTTACTAACTTGCCGGAAAGCCTGTCGTAAACACCTGCAGCTCTAAGAGCCCTACACACTTTATCCATGAAGTAAGCCTGGAAACAACTATCGCATAAACGTCTACTCGGGAAACCGGTTTTAACCACCGCTCTAGCCGCACCGCACTGCTCACACAGCACTATAGCTAACCTCCGGAGACAACAGGTACCAGCGTCAGCTCATCCCCCTCCTCAACAGGGTCATCCTCAAGGACAAGTTTGCCTCCTTTAAGCACGACATACTCCTCAGGGTTTAGCCCAAGTCTGTATATGACGTCAGCTATACGGTCGCCCCGCCTAACCTCCAGCTTAACCCTCTTTCTAGAGTCCAACATAAACACTTCGATGTTCATCAGCAACACCATTTCTTTACCGGGAGCCACACCGGCAAGTTCGCGCCCAGGCTCTTAAAATACTTGTATGCCTCCTTAGCCATGCCTCCGAGCCCAGCGGGAGAATGCGTGTCTGAACCGTAGAAAACCGGGCATTCTGTCTCAACAATGGCCCTGTACATGGTCTCCACGCCAGCCAGCCTCTCGTCAACATTTGACGATACCCATTCAGGCCTAAAAACTATCTGGACAGGTTTATTCCTCCTCTTAGCCTCTTCGAAGCTCCTGTATATTAGCTCCTCGGGAAAGTCCGAGAACCTTAGCTCAACCCCTGCCCGCTCGGCAACCCTTTTTAAAGCCCGGGTCCAGGGGTGAGCCAGGGCGTCAACAAGAGGATTGTTTATGGCGCCGATTATTTCTTTGAAGACGAATTCAACTATCTCCTCGACGTCTCCAGCTGGTGGGCTGAAATAGTTGTAATGGTGAAGGCCAGCTATCAAGTAGTCAATCCTTCCCTTTAAATAGTCCTCGTCAACAACTATTTTCCCTGAAACGTCCAGGAGTTCCACCTCGGCGCCTACGTAGAACTCCACCGGTCCAGGCTCAGTACTCTTCAGAATATCTCTCAAATCCCTGTATATCGAGGGAGGAGTGTAACGGCCCAGGTGATCAGTGAAGCCTACGTATCTTATACCCCGCTGCTTAGCCACGTCGATATACTCCTTTACGACTTCTTTAACCAGCATTTTTCTCAGCTTGCTGGACGTTATGTCACCCACCCCGTTCTCCCTCAACTCTTTAACAACCGCCTCGATGGAGTTCAAGGTCGCTCTACCACAGCCTGAAAACGGAGTATGAGTATGCAAGTCCTGCTCTGCCAGTAAACAGTCCATAGGCTCACCCTACACCTAGAGGAACCATCCTATGTGAAGCGGAAATGGTTATAAGCTTGATGGTTGTAAATCAGGGTCGTAAACTATGGTAAAAAGGACTATGAACTTATCACTAAACCTGAGAGAGATACCGTTCGAAATGCTCAACATACTTGAAGCCATCGTCCGGGAACACCAGTATGTAGACCCCGTCCTCACCACGTATCTTCTTATAGGCCTTATATACAGCGCCAGAGCTAAGCCCTATTAAAACACCTTCCCTAACCGCAACCTCCCTAACACCCTCCACAGCCTCCCTCCAGCTTACGTCGATAAGAACATCCACACCGGCCTCCTCTAGCCAGGTAGGCTCGGTTTCAACCCTCTTTATACCCGGGATCTTAGAGCCAGGCGTCGGCTGCACACCAACCACCTTCAAGCCACCATACTCCTCCCTTAACCGCCTAGCTATACCAGCTATGTGTCCGGACGTGCCTATGCCTGCCACTAGAACATCAGGCTTCCTTCCTATAGCCTTGAGCTGTTCAACTATCTCGCGCCCAGTATACTTGTAGTGTACCTCCGGGTTAGCGTCGTTCTCGAACTGATTAAGATTAACGAAGCCTAGGCTTTCAGCATGCCTTCTGACCTCATCCCAGAAGGTTCTGTCTATTGTCTCGTACTTCGTCCTGACGACCTCGGCGCCCAGCATTCTAAGTATGACCTCAGTCGTCCTAGGCGTTGGCTTAGGCAGATATATCCTGGATTTGACCCCGAGAATATTTGAGATACAGGTTAACGCTATCCCTGTATTGCCGGATGAAGCCTCCTCCACAAGCCCGGCTTTTTTACAGGGTTCAACAGCCTTAACCACCATGCTCCAAACAGTTCTGTCCTTGACGCTGTGGCTGAACGGGTTGTAGAACTCCAGCTTCGCCCATACCTCCCTCCTCTCATTACACTCGCTTCTCAGCCTGAGCAACGGGGTAGGCCAGCCGTCCACAAGCAGAGATAAGGCGTCAGGATAAACCCGTTTCTCCCTGTTTAACGGCTCATCAGAACAACCAGTACCCAAGATTATCACCCTTTACCAGTTTTTCAATAGGATAGTTAACCGTCGGTATTTTAATACCGACCAGCACGTGCCGAGACGTTTTAGGGGGTAGCTTCCTGCCGGTCAGCCCAGCCTTCAACACGATCTCTTTAGTCACACGATATCCCGGCCTCCAGGACCCAACCGTCACCTTTGGGGAACTATAGTCGACTAGGAATACCGGTATTAGTTTCGCGCCCATCAACATGAGCGCCCTATACCTATGGTGGCCGTCAAGGATAATCCTGTTAGATACGTCTACCAGCAACGGCTGTTTCAACACGCCGTCCTCCACGAGTATTTTGGCTAGCTCCATTAGCCGCTTCTCAGATATCTCCTCATGCTCTCTAAGAGTCCTGCTGTGTGCTAATGCCACTCTCCACTTCATCTCATCTACGCTTATCTGCGTTGATGCCTCATACATAACGGTGTTATAACCACTCCCCATCCTAATAAATCTTCCTAGAAAAATCAAGGCTGGGAATTACAAGACTATTCAATGGTTACCCTGCTTGAAGCCAGGGAATGATCCACGTAGTAGACGCCGGGTAGCTCGTTAAGCTCGCCTACAAGCCTCATTATATCCGCGCCGCGGCCAGAGACGAGAATAGTCTCCAGACACATTTTCTCGCTTAAATGCAGGTGAACAGCTACTTTAACCACATCACCCACCCTATGCTGAACCTCAATAAGCCTTTTAGCAAGATCCCCACGGGTATGATCATACACTATCGTTATAGCGCCATGCATTGTCTCATCGGGGCTATACCATTTAAGCTTAGAGATATAGTAGGCCACGGCCTCTGAAACCAGTTTTGACCTACTCTTGACACCGAGCCTCTTAGCCAGCTGATCTAGCTCCTCTATTAAATGACGGGGGATAGTCACTCCGGTTCTAGTAACCCTCAAGCCTAACACCCTAGTTATAATACTTTAACACTGATACTTAACCGTTGGCGTTCAAACAACCCTGGTAAAGCCTAACAAGTAATGAAGCCTTAAGTTCCCCCGGCTTCCCGCTGACGAAAACTTAGAGACGTATCTTAGGCCGACTATGTATCCTAATCACTAATATTTTTAATTTCGGAAATTTACCTATTTCCCCCTAGGTAGGAATCTCGAGAGAAAGTTCTTGGCCAGTAAAAGCCCTTCCTTAAACCCGAAATACGGGTCTTCATGCTCTATGCTTAACGCATAGTCGTAGCCGTGCTTCCTAAGCACCGTTATGAAAGCCGGCCAGTCCAGGTCTCCGAAGCCTGGCAACCTGTGGGGGTGCCAGCCCGGTGCCGTCACGCCGTATCTCCTCAGCCTGTCCCATCTTATCTCAGCGTCCTTCATATGGGTATGGTATATCCTATCCCCGAACTCATCCGCCGCCCAAACCGGGTCTATAAGCTGACATATAAGGTGGCTTGGATCGAACTCGAGGCCTAAGGCCTCGGACGGTATAAGCTCAAACATACGTCTCCAGACATCCGGCCTATAGGCTATGTTGCCGGGACAGTTTTCAATGGCTATCTTCAGCCCCCTGTCCTCGGCATACTTTACCAGGGAGGGCCACTCCGCGGCGTACACGCTTAGGTTTTCATCAATACCTACCCCAGGCATCATACCTATCCAACCAGTCACGACGGGGAGCTCCAACCTATAGGCTGCCTCCATCAGCCTCCTGAAGAACTCCTGGTTAGCCTTTCTTCTGCCCAGCTCAGGATCTATCATGTTGCCGTAGAAGCCTATAGCCGATATAGTAACCCCTGTTTCCTCGACAAGAGCCCTAACCCAACCAGGGTTTTCAAGAACCTCGTCAACGTTAAAAAACCTGCTTCCAGGCCTAGTGGTTATCGACACAGCATCGAAACCGTTCCTGGAGGCCCATTCAAGCGTCGACCTGAGATCCCCAAGTTGCCCACCGGCTAGAAAACCTAGTAACATGATCCTCCCCAAGCATAGGCGTCCACACAGGGATTTAAATTTTACAGCCGTTAAGCTAAGCTAGTTCATTATCCCGTTCTGGTTCTTCAGCTACAAAAGTAGTGGAGAACCCTCTCTCCTCGGGGTTCATCAGAGAGCTTTCGAGGGAAACGGAGATCTCCATGTCTTCAGTCCTCTAAATCTGATGTTCCAGCCTCCAATAACGTCTCTATCAGCTATTAGACCCTTACTGGTTCGCACTCTAGCGTGTTGCAACACCTTGTATTGGCCTTGTAGCCCAAGCTGGATCCCGGGTCTTCAGGGACACACGTAAATATAATATATGTTCTTTCCTCTTACTATTTAATGGTGACCTAGGTTGAGGAGAGGGCTAACCCTAGCGTTAGCCGTGGCGTTAATAGCTTTCCTCCCATTTACTCTCTACGTGATGTTTACGGGTAAAGATGGGTCGAAGGAGAACGGTAAGCTATTCCCCTTTTACCTACCCTGGAACGACACTAGGGAGACGGCTGTCAGCCTAGCCGCCTTCATCGATAAGCCAGCTGGCAAGTATGGCCACGTGTATGTAGGTGGAGACGGCCATCTCTACGTCGGCGGTAGACGGATAAAGTTCCTTGGGGTGAATATCTGTGGAAGCGCCGCTTTCCCCCGTAAGGAAGACGCTGAAATGATAGCTGCAAGGTTGGCGAAGTTCGGCATCAACCTGGTAAGGTTTCACCACATGGATGCCAGCTGGGAGAGCTTCAACATCTTTGACAAGAGATATGGGGATACACGGCATCTCAGTAGAGAGGCCCTTGACAGACTTGACTTTTTCATCGCTAAACTCAAGGAGAACGGGATTTATGTAGACCTCAACCTGCTAGTCTCGCGGAGGTTCCGGAGCGCCGATGGACTGCCAAATGAGATTGAGCTCGTTGACTGGAAAGACCAGCAAGTCCTCGGCTTCTTCATGGACGAAGTAAGGGAGCTTGAGAAGGAGTATGCTAAACAGTTGTTGACCCATAGAAACCCCTACACTGGCTTAACATATGCTGAGGACCCGGCGGTGGCGTTCATAGAGATTGTTAACGAGCAGGGTCTCATTCACGGATGGCTTGGAGGCGTCATGGACAGGTTACCCAGCGTGTTCAAAGAGCGGCTTAGAGCCTTATGGAACGAATACCTTAGAGAGAAATACGGGTCTACCGCAAGGCTCCTGGAGGCCTGGACGGGGACGCCTGTCACCGGGAAGGAGATGCTGACTAACGGACGCTTCAATAAGGGGGTTGAGGGATGGGGGCTTGAGGTGCACGGCGATGCTCAGGCTCTGTTTAAAGTGGTTGAAATGAACGGTGCCAAGTCGCTTGAGGTCAGGGTTACAAAGCCCGGTTCCGAGGGCTGGTATGTCCAGATAAACTATCCGGGCTTAAATGTTAAGGAAGGGGTTAGCTACCTGCTGGTTTTTAGGGCTAGGGCTGACAGGGATGCTGTAATCCACGTGTCGCTGAGACAGGCGCACGAGCCCTGGAAAGCCCTTTCACAGATCGTCGAGCTAAGACTCACAAATGAGTGGAAGGAGTATAGGGTAGTACTAGCGGCCTCGGGCTCCGACTTAAACGCTAGGCTTGACTTGACCAATCTCGGCGCCGTCGCCGCCACCTACTACTTCACAGACTTCTCCCTAAGGCCGTTCACGGCCCCAGCCCTCAGGGAGGGGGAAAGCCTCGAGAACGGGACGGTACCTCTGTTCACCCTAGCCGATTTCTGGAGCAGGCCTGTCGACGCCAGGCGGGACTGGGGTGAGTTCCTCTGGAGCCTGGAGCAGAGCTATTTCATTGAC
>CAYSTQ010000103.1:0-6618 GCA_964433855.1 uncultured Thermoproteales archaeon | reverse complement strand
GCTGGTTGTTGAATTTTTTGGCTAGTGCTGGCGTGGCTAGTACGGCTAGCCAAAGGAGTATCTGGGGTAGGAAGGCGCCCTGAATCCAGCCGCCGTCAAACTGGACGCCTATGACGTGGTCTAGGACCCAGCTGTAGGTGTTGGGGCCTACGAACAGTGACAGAAACCTTATTACGATGGTTATGGCCACAGTGTACGCTATAACCAGCGCCCACGGTATCCTAAACCTGGATTCGGTTTCGCTCATTCCGTTTCACCTGGGTTGTTTTCAGAAAGGTTTTCCCGCGAATAGCCAATTTAAGTTTTTTCGAAAGTTCTTTTAAATAAGAAAATAAGTTATGTGTCTAAGAAACATGTATTAGTTTAAACGCTGCATACCATCGAGTTGAGACAGAGCAGCCCCTAAGGGGCTGGCCCAGGAGCTGGATTGATGGTGAGTTTTCCTTACGCTAAGGCAAACCTGACACAGGCTGAACCGAACTTGACGCCGGGATTAAGCCGGATAGAAGGCTACGTTATAGTTCTTAAGGTTGCGGGGCCGGTTGTGATTGAGGAGGGTGAGTATCAAGGAGTTAAGAGAGGTTTTTAGGAGGCATATCAAGCAACTGAAAAAATTAAGAGGAGGGAGCCAAGGCCGGGAGAGCTGCAGATGTGCATCTTGAGGAGGAGATTGGCACTTGAAGTAGGCCATACCCTAGAACGTGATTTATGAAGAGGTTAGTGAGTATGGTAACAACCAGTGTCTCCCAGAGGAAGGAGGCTCCCCGGGTTAAGGTGTAAAGATCACTTTGAGACCGGCTTTCTCGGCGGCATTTACCTGTCTTTTATCGCTTGTTAGCAGTACAGCATTTTTCGCCAGTGCCTGCGCTATATAGAGCGCATCGTAAAGTGTTAAACGATGCTTTATGGCGAGGCTGAATGCCTTATCCACGTATTCCAACTCGTTTTCAACCGCCACTACCCCCTCTTTTATAAGCATACGTAACAGGAATGCTTTTTCAGAGGCCTGTCCCAGGGTGATAACCCTTGTTATAACCGCTGCTTTCCACAGGGCGTTCAAAACCTCTTTAACTACATGGTCTACGGATAAACACTGTTCTTCCATCAGGTAGCTTTCAACGGTCTCCCAGCCCTCCTCCTTTATGACGTACTTGGCTAGGCTTGACGCGTCAACCACTATCACGATCCTCCCTCACCGACGCGGCGGCATATCCCCTTGGGAGCGTCGGGTGTTTCTCAAAGATCCTCCTCGCCTTCCTGAGTGTGGCTACTCTCCTGTAGACGGCGACTCTTTCCTCGATAAAGGATATGATCTCCTTTTTCCAGTCGACAAAGTCTTTCAGCTTTTCCATCTCTTCTTTAAGCTCCTTCGGGATGCGTATACTGAGTACAGCGCTCATCTGTCTACAACCCTACGAGAAATAGTGTTTACACTATATAAATATTATCATACCCCAAATCCGATCATTGAGGCTTCAGGGTCTAATGGGCTAGCGTTACGCTGTTCGACTCCGGCTTTGGAGAGTTTTTCGGCTGTAATATTTATATTGTCTGGTGGGTTTTTAACGTTGGGTCTTTAGGGCGCACGACAGGGTTGAGCGGCGTTGTTCCCCTTGGCGGTCTACGAGTGGGAAGCTGTGGTGGTTGTCTCCCTAGCCTTCTCGCTGGGCTACTACAGCTACCTGGCCCTGAAGAGAAGGTTTGACACCATCTACGGGAGGGATGAACTGCTGTTTAAGAGGGCTATCCACGGCGTGGTGTACATGATATTCCTGGTGTTGGCCGGGGAGGCGATAAGGGTCCGGATAAGCGGGGAGGCCGAGTACGAGGCCGAGATGCTGATATACCTCATACTTGGGGCTATAGGCATACCCATATTCCTGGATATCGCCCTGAGCATCTACAGGAGGCTGAGGAGGGGTTAGCCTTGGACCCCCTTACGACCTTCAGCCTGATATTCGCCGCCACCATGCTGCTCCTGCTCGCCGAGATAGAGCATAGGGCGCTCGTGGCAATGCTGGCGGCATCGCTCTCGGTCTATTTCGGGGTCTCGTACGGCCTCTTCGGGTTCCGCGACGTCCTCGAGATGCTTAACATGGATATCGTCCTGTTCATAGTGTCGATCCTGATAATCTTCGAGTCGATAAGCAGGTCAGGCCTCTTCGACTTCATAGGCCTCTACCTTGCGAGGAAGGTGGGACCGAACCCGCTTCTCGGGGCGGCCCTCCTCGTCGCGCTCACAACGATTTTCTCGGGTATCTCGGCGAACATCATGGTCATGCTGCTGATGGAGGGGATTACCGTGAGGCTGGCCGAAGCCCTAGGGTTCGACGTTAAAAAAGTGGTTACGGTGGAGTGCATCCAGACGAACGTTGGCGGCATCCTCTTCCCGATAAGCTCGATCCCGGCCCTCGTAATAGCGTCTAAGACGGGGATGGGGTTCGGCGACTTCCTGCGGGTGTCGCTTGTCCTGGTGGTGGTGTTGACGGCGGTGGCGGTCCTTTACCTTAGAACCATGGTCCCGTCCTCCTCCGCCCGAGACGGGGATGCGGGGGAGCTCGGCGACCCGTGGAGCGTCGTCAGGGATCCGAGGGCAATGTACAAGTCGCTGGCGATATTTGTGCTTTTCCTCGTGACGATCATTTTCTCCGAGGAGATAGGTTTGACGCCGACGTTCATAGCGTTCTTCTTCGCCACCATGACCTTCATGTTCAGCGGGCTTGACCCGGACGAGACGTTCCGTAACGTGGACTGGAGCATACCGTTCTTCGTCGGGGGCTTCTTCGTGTTCGTGGAGAGCATGGAGAGGAGCGGCGTCCTCGAGAAGGTAGCGTACGCTGTGGCGCCCCTGATAACGGGTGTAAGCATGCCTATCGGCGTCTCGCTTCTACTGCTCATATGCGCTGTCGTGTCGGCGTTCATAGACAATATCCCGGTGGTGCTCCTGCTCCTCCCTATAGTGGAGAGGGTGGCGACAGAAGCAGCCCTGAACCCGACTCCCTTCTACTGGGCGCTTATAATAGGAGGGAACTTGGGCGGGAGCCTGACGACCTTCGGCTCCCCCTCGGTTCTCACGGGGATAAGGCTGCTTGAGAGAA
This sequence comes from uncultured Thermoproteales archaeon, assembly GCA_964433855.1. Classification (GTDB taxonomy): domain Archaea; phylum Thermoproteota; class Thermoprotei; order Thermofilales; family CAYSTQ01; genus CAYSTQ01. Next base: position 3,520 of record CAYSTQ010000103.1, on the reverse strand, counting down.
GAGGGATGCGGATATCCATGGGCGAGTACGCAAGGATAGGGCTTGCGCTGGCCCTGGCCCAGATCGCCGCCGGAATGGCCTTCCTCGCCGTTGCCGCTGCCCTTGGGCTCATGTAGCTCCCTTGAAGATAACTGATTTAAGTGTTGGGGGCTATGGTTTCCCTGGTGGGGAGCTTGGAGGACGCGTTGCTGAACCTGTTCAGTGAGCTACTGCGTTCGCTGGCCAAGTTTCTCCCGAACATGCTCATCTCGCTCCTCGTACTCTTGCTGGGGTACCTTGTCGGGAGGCTGACGGGGAGGGCAGTCGAGGGCGCCGTGAAGCTTGTGAAAGGGGATGAAAGATTTAGGAGCTCGGAGCTAGGGAGAAGGCTTACTGAAGCCGGATACCCTATTTCAAGGATTCTCGCCATGCTTACCAGGGCCGTGATATATGTTCTGACGATCACGGCGGCCATATCGATCCTTAACATCCCACCCCTCCAGGAGTTCAGCACCACTATTGCTAGTTACCTGCCGAGGCTTATAGGCGCCGTGATAATATTCCTGCTAGGCGCCATGCTAGTGGAGTGGCTTGCTGGCCTGGCGGAGGGGCTGATGCGGGGAGGGGCTGTGTCGGACAGGATGGTGAGCCTCCTGTCGGCGGGGCTTAAATATATCTTCTATGTGATCCTGGTATTCATGACGTTCGAGATAGCCGGGATAGCCCCCCAGGTGGTCTCCTCGGTGGCGCTGGCGATATTCGTATCGTTGGCCATGGGAGCTGGGCTGGCCCTAGCCCTTCTGGTTGGGCTGGGGCTCAGGGAGGATGCCGCGGTTATACTGTTTAACGAGCCTAAGGGGTTGCGCGAGGGGATTGTTATAGAGGTGGAGGGCGTCAGAGGCAGGGTTAGGAGAGTGGCGACGCTGTATATTGTGCTGGAGAACGAGAACGGGGTTTTCGTAATCCCTAGGAGGAAACTACTCAAGAACGGTTTCAGGATTCTTGATCAACTTCCCTAGAACCCGTTTTTCAGGAGGAAGAGCTATGAGGGTTTTAAAAGCTGATCTGGTCTCCGGAGGGGTTAGGATAGGGTACGTTATCTACAGGATTGGTGAGGGGTTCGCGTATGTATCCGGGATATGGCTGGAGCAGGGCGGCTTCAGGGAGGCCTTCGACGCTCTTTCGCGGCTTATCGGGGAGCTCCGCGGGAGACATGGCCTGGTGCGGGTTAGAGTGCCTAAAGGCTCTATTCCTCATAGGGTGGCTGAGAGGCTGGGGCTGAGGCCCATAGGCGCCAGCGCCATTATGAGGCGGGGTCTAAGAGGCTTGGAGGCCGGGCTTCCGGACAGCGGTGGCCTCAGGTACGTCAGGCTTAGGCCTGGGCAGGGCGAGGAGCTCAGCCTTCTCCACAACAGGATATTCGTCGACGCCTCCTCCCCAAGCATGAGATGGATCTTTGAGCCGTTAACCGCGGAGACGGCGGAGAAATGGCTTAAAGAACCCCGTTTAAAGATATACTCCGTGTACCACGAGGACGACGTAGCCGGGCTCGTAGGGATAAGTCCAGCTGAGCGTGTCGGCAAGATTCCGTTTCTAGGCCTTCTGCCGAGGTTCCGGGGCAGGGGGCTTGGCGGCAGGCTGCTCGCCTTCGCCCTTAGGAGGCTTAGAGAGCTTGGGGCTGTGGAGGCTGAGCTAGGCGTCGACCTGGGGAACATCCCGGCCGTTAAGCTTTACAGGAGGGCTGGCTTCAAGCCTGTGGAGGAGCACCTGTACTATGAGGGTTAGAGCCCGACTGCCTCAGCTTAAGCATTTAAGCGTGGCGGGCGAAGATATCTTTGGTGTTCCGGGTTGAGGCTTAAAGTCTATAGGAGGATTTCTATTCCTGAGCCTCCCGGGGGCGGCGTAGTTAACGGCGGGGTCTCCTACGTTTCCCGCGAGGGGGTTGAGCTGATCCAGTGCTACGGGATCGTGGTGGGGAGCGACCGCTACGACATGTATGTTGAGAGGTTTAGCCAGGACAACGGGGCTACATGGAGCAGGCCGCGCCCCGTCTTCAGGTCTAGGAGGGTTAAGGGCGGGGTGGTCAGGTATACTGAGCCGAACTTTTTCCTGGACGAGGAGAGGAATGTGCTGCTGAGGTTCTTCGGGAAGGGGTTCTATCCGGGCGACCAGCCTAAGCTGGCGCTGTGGCAGGTCTATTACCAGGTCTTCGACCAGCAGGGTAGGAGTTGGAGCAAGCCGGAGCCAGTCAGGGGCGGCGACGCCGGGGAGGGGGAGGTGTTCCCGGGGATAAGGGAGGGTAGCCTAGCTGTGTCCTGCTCGTACCCTATAAGGACAAGTAGAGGCAAGATACTGGTTCCAGCCCAGGTTAAGGCGTTCGACGAGAAGGGGAGGATATGGTTCCCGTTCCCGAACTACTTCAGCCCGTTCTACGAGCCGGTGGTGCTGCTCGGGGAGTGGAGGAGAGGGAGGCTTGTTTGGGAGGTGGGCGAGAAGGTGTCTATAGATCCGAACGTGTCGTGTAGGCTCTGTGAGCCGACGGTCGCCGAGCTCGGGGACGGCACCCTCGTTATGATAAGCAGGGGGGATAACGGGGCTTTCCCGGAGAAGCCCGGGTTCAAGTGGCTGTCTGTGTCCGAGGATGGAGGCTACACGTGGAGCAAGCCTAAGCCTCTAAGGTTTGACGACGGGGGCAGGCTCTACTCACCCTCGTCCTGCTCCTACCTGTTCAGGAGCTGGAGGACGGGGAAGCTCTACTGGGTGGCGAACATAGTCGGCAGGAACCCTGTTGGCAACAGGCCTAGGTATCCGCTGGTTATAGCCGAGTTTGACGAGGAGAAACTGGCCGTGAAGAGGAGGACAGTGTTCATCATAGATGACCGGAGGCCTAGGGAGCCCGAGACGGTTCAGCTCTCGAACTTCAGGTGCTACCAGGATAGGGTGACGGGGGACTTAGTGCTCTTCATGGCCCGGTACGGGGAGAAGCCGGGGAAGGAAAACATTCTCAGATCACCACTCTACATGTACAGGGTCGAGCTGAGTTAGTCCCTATTCCGCGACGGCGCTAGCGGTCATCCGCTGAGGTGTACCGTTGCGCGCTTCTTGAAAGGTGATGGTTATATAGGCAGTGTAGGGAGCGATATTGAAGCCTCGTCTTGAGACCTAGCTTGTCGCAGCCTGACAGCTGTATGCGGTGTTCGCCAGATAAGCCCTCTCCTGGGTTTACTAACGTTTAAAACCTATGGATGCACATTATTAATTGGTGAGGTCTATGCGCTCCCTGTTTCTGGCAGAGGCTATGTTGCTCCTCCTAACGGTTTTCTTGCCGGGGACGGGCTTCTTCTCATCGTTGGCTGAACCCGGTGAGGCGGCTAAAGGATACAGGTACTTCTGGACGTCTACTAACCGCACCCTGGTGATCATAGGCGTTAACGACGCCTCTTTCAGAGTGTACAACCTCAGCATGGGAGGTGTAGTGAAAAACCTCTTCCTTGAAGACACAGTTAAAAGGATGGAGGCGAAGCTGTACAGCGTCATAAAC
>CAYSTQ010000102.1:0-6644 GCA_964433855.1 uncultured Thermoproteales archaeon | reverse complement strand
ATATTTCCACTCCAAGGGCGAGGCCAACCTGTTCGGCTACGCGGACGAGGAGGTGGTCAGATGGGTGGGCAGGCTCTACAGACACTACTGTATAGAGGGAGAAAGAGGGATGTTGTCAATGGACCCGTATAGGCTCACTCACATAGAGAATCCCGACTTCGAGAATGGGCCGCAGGGCTGGACACTGTACCCGGCCGAGAAGGGAAGCATGGCCGTAAGGAAGATGAAGGGCTACTCCTGGCTACAGGGCCGCTACCCTCGAACGGAAAAGGGAGACACTTTCCTGTGGATGAGGCGCAGCATCAGGCGACCCAACGTCGCGGTACAAACCGTCAAACATCTTACACCCGGAAAAACATACTCCCTTAAAATGTTCACTGCTGACTACCAGGACCTCCTCAACGGCAGATCAGTACGGCAGAGACACGCTGTCTCCATAGAGCTGGAGAACGTGAAGCTGATCCATGATAAATGCTTCCAGCACGTGTTCGCCAACTGCTATAGCCATCACCTAGGCCCTTTTGACGACAAGCATCGCGCCTGGATGAACTACCATGTCCGTGTTTTTCGCGCTAAGGCCGAAACAGCGACTCTAAGGATCTCAGACTGGCTAAGCAGGAATGAGCCTGGGGGCCCAGTAGGCCAGGAGCTAGCGGTGAACTTCATCGAAATACAGCCCTACCTACTATAGTAACATAACTAGGGCTAAAAACGATCCACAGATGTCTAACCCGTTTTAAACTCGTTTTAGTGCATGGCGCTAGAACTTTAAATTGTTGTTAGCTAACTTAATGACTTTGGAAAAAATAATATTTAAATAGTAAAAATTTCAGAGTCTTCATACCTTTATATATTTAAAACGCTGGTCTTTCTTGAAATAATTAGCTATACCCTTTGGAATACTCTCGGATAAGGAGACTCTCATCTCACTCCGGGTTGCCGGGTTGTATCTTATGATCTCGAGGCTCCGACGCCACCTGTGATCATTGAGAAAGTAGTGGAACTCCGCCAGGTTAACCAGGTTTCCACTCATGTAGGCGCCTAGGATACGCATAGTTGGATCTATCCATATCCACTGGCCCAGATCCTCGCTGAATATCTCCGTCGTCAAGTGCCCCTCGGCGAGCAACACCCAGTAGCCTCCGTCTCCTCGGGACACCACGTTGCCCATATTGATGAGGCGGCAGGGTATCCCTAGAGCGTTACATGCATACGAGAAGATGGCCGCTATGTTGCCGCACCAAACCTTATCCTTCCCGGCGACGGCGCGCCTATATTGTTCGAAGGGCGACAGCCTGTCCATGACGTCTGAAGGTACGCCGCGATGCGGCTCAAGAGCGTCTATTATGGCTTTAGCAACGGCTTTAGCCGCTGAATAATCCGTCTCAGCATCCACGGTTAACCGTCCCCAGGTCTCCCAGGCATACTTTCTCTCCTCCTCAGTAGGGCTCTGTGTAATCCAGTCCTCAACCCTGCTGCGAGAGACAGATACGTCTGATGTCTGAACTATCACATATCCGGGAGCAGTCCTCCCCTTAGACCCATAGTACTCCTTGGGGTAATGGCATATCTTTACATTGTAAACCCTCGACTCCACACCCTTTTCTGACACAGCCTTTATCCTAAGCGTCACACACCTAGGCTTCCCATCTGAACGATGAAACCTGACCAGTACACTTCCACAGCTCCTTTCATACTGGCCGTCGTCAAGAGAAAACAGGAAATGTGAGAAACCCTTTATACATGAACCAAACTCTAGAAGGACGCCAACGCCCTTGTCGACCCTACGTATATCCTTTAAGTAAACCTCTTCGCGGCCAGGGTAAAGCTCCCAGTAGTTAGTCTCTAGAAACACGTCTCTGGCCAAACCACGTCCTCCGGCCTGCTCAGCCAGTTTACATATTTGGCTTAACGCCTTAATAACTTGGGTGGTAGCCCACAGATGACCTATAATATATGCTTCAATAGGAAGAACTGGATAAGCTAATAATGGTTACAGCCCATATGGAGATGGAGGGGAAAATATGAATTATAGAGAGCGTTTCAAGGCATGGATGCATTATAAGCCTGTTGACCGGGCGCCCTTCTATGAATGGCTCGGCTACTGGGGTGAGACCGTTGACAGGTGGCGTGGAGAGGGGCTTCCACCAGGCGTAAACGTTTACGACTATTTCGACTTCGACAAGAGAGAAGGGGTGGGAGTGGACCTGGGGCCAATCCCCAGATTTATCCGTAAAACCATAGAGGAAAACAGCAGGTATGAGATTTACGTTGACAGAGACGGGGTCGTTAAGAAAAGGCTTAAGACCTCTACATCCATGCCCATGTTCCTGGATTTCCCTGTGAAAAGCCGGAAGGACTGGGAGACTATTAAGGAAAGGTATGATCCAGACGACCCTAGGAGGCTCCCGCTTACATGGGGCAAGGAGCTGTTCGAATATTTTGCCTCTACTGATAGGGTCGTGGCAATGGGGATAACCGGCTTCTTCGGCTATGCGAGGAACCTCACGGGTTTAGAAAGACTCTTAGTCATGTTCTACCGTGAACCCGACCTAGTGGCTGAGATCATGGACTTCTGGGCGGACTTCCTCCTAACGATACTGAGGAAAGTCCTCGACAACGTTAAGCCGGATTACGTCAGCATATGGGAGGACATGTGCTACAGGAGTGGACCGTTGATCTCGCCTAAGCTGTTCGAGGAGTACATGCTACCAAACTACAAGAAGGTCACCGGCTTTATCCGCGGACGGGGCATAGACCTGATAATGGTGGATACGGACGGGGATCACAGGCCTATAACGGAACTATTTCTGGAGGGAGGGGTTAACTGCCTGTACCCGCTTGAGGCTGCTGCAGGCGTCGACGCGGTTAAGCTCAGAGAGCAGTATGGCAGAAAGCTGTTACTGATAGGGAACATAGATAAGCGGGCTTTAACGGCGGGGCCTAAGGCTATAGACAGAGAGCTTGAAAGGGTGAGACCTCTGCTAGAGGAAGGAGGCTACATAGTCAGCGTAGACCACTGCGTGCCTTCAGACGTACCCTTCAAACATTACGTGTACTATATAGAAAGAGTTAAAGAGCTGATAAACAAGGTAACGTCACAGGTTTAAACACGGCTAACGCTGCACTCACACCATGCCAATACGTGAGGTTTTTCGCGGGGTGTAAAGGCCGGGCGTAAAGAAGATAGATGGTGGTCTACCAACCCGGGTTAGTCCTATCCAGCCTAGTTACACGGTTTAAGCCCTCTAGCTATCGTGAATCCCGACGACTCCTGTAGCTTAGCGTTTAGCCTGGTATTCCAGCTGAGGCCGCGACGACTAGCTGGAACACTTTGTAGGCCTCGATAATGTCTTTAGCGGTGTATTTAACGGTCACGCCATCTATCCTGGAGGACCCGGGCAGAAGTTCAGCCATATCGGCGTAGCCGCTCCTGGTGAACCTTACCTTAATAGTTACTGGTTCGCTTGTTTTCAAGGGCTTTGTCAGACCCTGCCGATAGTTCCGACAGGCATTACCGACCGCTTCCCGCAGCATGCCCTCTATACGGCTCATGCTAGGGCTGTAAGACGCATATCTGCTGAAAGACCTCTTCAGCGCGACTCTTTCAGCCCACGGGGTATAAAGGGCCACATCCTCCTCGAGGAGCCTGGCCTCTCCAGCCACCAGTATAACCGGGACATCGTAGTAACCAGCTACGTAAGCATTAAGGAGGAACTCGCTTGCCTCAACCCCGTTGATTTCCAGGCTAGCAATGCACGCCCCACTATACGTGTGGTCAAACGTTGAATGTGTTGTGCCTGCCTTGGCATGATACCCTAGAAATAGGGCTGCCTCACAATCTTCGACGCCGACCACCATGGCAAGCGGACGCGGGTAGCCCCTTATCAGGCCCACGTACTCGGGCAGCTCGTCCACGAGCAGGTTGACCATTGGGCCATGACTATCCGCCACGAGAACTTCCTCGAAGCCGTTTTCTCTGAGAGCCTCGGCGACGACCCTGGTGACCCTGGTGGCTATTCTCCTGGCTTCCTCGTAGAGAGAGCCTTTTAGCGAAAGATGCTCCGGCCTTACGACATATGGCATGCCTTCTAGGTCTACCGATATGAACGCCTTCATAGCGCACCGCGTCTTAAACATGCTTACATGTTTTTAAGCGTTCTCCAGAGGCGCCGATGCGTGTAAAGAATAGAGAAGGGGGAGCCATCATCCTTCTACGGCGTCGTTAACCGGTATTCTGGAGTCTTTAAACGCCAGAGCTTGGAAAGATCCCGGCAGCTAATGGAGCGACATAAAGATCCTTAAGCTAGGCGTTACCCCACGAGGAAGTCAAAGCTCCTGTACGTAGACAGAAAAACTTCCTCGCACTCCTCCTTCACTCTAAACCTGCGGCGCCGAGGCTTCTTAGCGAACACCTAGAGCTCAGCGCCAACCATGGACTCCCTCAAAAGCCCCATAAACGTCAGCGTAGTCATACTCTTTATGGTCTTCGAATCCGGTGGCCTCTGCCAGCGAGATTAAAGTATCTCCCCTTCAGAAAAGAGGGGGCTTCAATTGTAATTGTTTACGGCTTAGCTTAGTTCAACCAACACGCAGTCGTAGGCTGGAACCGTTAGCTCTAACATGGCTGATCCGGCGTTCCAGGCAGTTAACGAGACATCACCTGCAGAAGTCAACTTCTTGATGGCCGGCCAACGGTTTACAAGGGCTCCCTCCAGCTCCACGGCATATCTGGCCCGGCACGCGCTTGCCGAGACGTTTACGGCTACCAGGCCTATGGAGCTATCCTCTCCGATCCAGGCTGTGGCCATGACGGCTGGCCGCCTAACATGGTACCTTCTTCCCATGAAGCTTAGAACTGTTGAAACCTCCGGTAGCCTAGACATGAGCACTGGGGGCCTCAGCATCCTGCCGTAAACCAGGAATTTATGGGCGAGGCTCCTAGCCCTACAAAGCCTCCTGGTAAACTCCAGCTGAACCCCGTATTTCCCGAGCATCTCGTCGAAGCTGGGGAAGCCATACCAGCCAAGCTGAGCGCCGAACACCATGGCCTCCCCGGTTTTAACAGCGTACGCCACGGGATCCCGCAGCTCTTCCACGGTTAAAGCCCTGCCGAAGACCACGGTGTAGCCCGAGTACACGGCCTGAAACATCGGTGTCTGAGCGTCCGATATAGCATGCCATGTCAGGAAGCCGTCCACGGCGGCCATGTAGGGCTCCCCGTTACACTCGGTGGTCAACACCACGTCCCCGTCTCCCGCCTCCCTCCGGACCTCCTCCAAAAGCCGCTCGTAACCCTCCACCCAGTAGCTACCCCCGCCGAGGCTGTGGCCATGCCCCGGGTCGAAGCAGAGACATGCGGCTGCAGCCGCTATCTGATCCACATATACTCCGGCCACGCCATACTCTTTAACGAGCCTGCCGACTATGCCCGCTATCTTCCTCCTCCAGAACTCCGTGTAGGGGCACATGACGGCGAAGAGCTGCTCTGACCCATAGGTTTCAAAGTATGGGGGAAGGGTTCTGAGACCTACCCTTGGCGCCCCGCGTTTAGCCGCGTACCTGGCGGCATCCTCCCTGACCCAGCTCTCACTGTTCACGTCCCATATGCGGCCGTTGATATAGGGCATCACGTAGACGCCGTTCTCCTGCAGCCTTTTTACAGCGTCGGCGAACCCCTTCTTAGCCGGGAAGTACTCAGGATAATCAGTGTCGAAGGGTATGACGTGCCAGTTATACCAGTGTAGGCCTATGGTCACCCCAAGGTATTCCTTGAACTTGAGAACCTCCGACACCACCTTGTCAGGGTCTCCGCCGCTGCCCTGAGGCGGAAGTAGCCAGAAATCCACTTCCTCTATCCAGCTCCTTTTCCTCCTTTGGCTCAGCGGCCCCCTCCTGCACCACTTGGCTCTACGAAGGGCCCACTCCCTGTATATCATAGCCGCGTCGTACCAGTCTCCCTTGAACACGCCTATCACGGCATCATAGGGCATAGAGTAGCTGTTCCCAGGCCTAGACATGTCCCCGGGATAGCTGGTCAGCACGTATCTGGCTCGGGGCTTATGGTCCAGCTTGGTCCCGGAGTAGGTGTCGCCGGTGAAGCGGACCTCCTTGTAGAAGGCATATGGGTCGTGAACCCCTAGGTAGAGGCCTCCTGGGCCGCTGTACATGGCCATGAACTGCATCGCATACTTCCAGCCGCTGGGGTACGTGGCCCTGTAGACACCCTTGAACCCCTTGTACACGTGGCCGAAGCCGTCAGGCACGGCCAGCAGGGTTCCGGAAGGGTCTTCCGGTGTGACGGCTAGAGGGTGGAGACGGGGGAACTCTATACGCCAAAGGGTTAGCCTGCTTTTGTTGTCAACCTTTATTCTCCAGCTGGAGGTGGGCGGGCTCCTGGCCAGTCTCAGTGAGACCTCCACGTTGACCTGAGCATCTTCAGGCCCGGGCTGGAGCCCCGTCCATTTAAGATCTATACTCAGCCAGTCTTTCCCCCTCCTGTACCTATAGGTTTTCTTAGAAAGGCTTCTGCTTGTCAGGACGTATTTTCTCCCGCCGGAGTCCCTGAACTCGAGGCTCCAGAGAGCATCTCTTTCCCCCTCTAGGGGGAGGATGAAGCTCTGTCCTGTTTCCCGGTTCACTAT
>CAYSTQ010000101.1:0-6650 GCA_964433855.1 uncultured Thermoproteales archaeon | reverse complement strand
GACACCAGAACGGGCCCGTAGCTCAGCCAGGTAGAGCGCCCGGCTCATAACCGGGCGGTCGGGGGTTCAAATCCCCCCGGGCCCACTTTCCATGTGATTTTTCGAGACTACTAGTATCGTTTGCTAGATAAGCGGCTACAGCCTTTACGCGCGTCTTTTATGACCATCTCTGCGAGAGCCTACAAACTAAAAGGTTTGCCATGTTTAAGTGCTAAGGATGAGATATCTATGAGTAACAAATAATAGGAATTATTCTTTTAGCCGATTTATCCGAATCAGCTATCTAAGAAACGTTTAAACCAATCCTGGGAGCCATAACCATTCAGGGATTCAGTCAGTAAATACTTTACCTCTCCAATATTTAATATTGGACGGTTCAGCGAGTCGATATCTTCTATCCCTATGTGCGGGCAAGCTGTGTTTATAAAAGCATCTGCTTCCGGTAAATTCTCCAATAACTGCGTCGTTATGTCGTCAGCAGTTATTATCAACGATCTCAAACCTTTTTTAGACAGTTTTTTTCTTATCTTAACCGCTGTCTCAAAGGAAAACTGGCCTGTTTTAGTCGAGACGAGTATATAGAAAAGATTGGCATCAAGAGCTTTAACAAGTCGATAAGTTTTAACTTTGATAAGTCTTTCTTTTTCTTTTTTAAGATTAGCCATGTCTACTTCAGAGACATATGGATCCACCCGTATTACAGGTTTAGTAGTCATTAAAGATACGGCTAACGGGTGAAACAATCCTCCTGCTATGCATAGATGGGCGTCAACGTATTTATCAAGTTTTTTAGCGGCCGTTACATCGCATCCTATTATCTGCCCGGGTTCCATAGCTTCTGCTCCCGACCTGGTAACATATACTGACAACCCCTCTTCAACAAGCATTTTAGCTAGACTCGGTATTTCATGAACATGTTGGAGAGCTGCCGTTAAAGCTATCTTTTCAACCGAAATTTTATTTAGTTCTTTTATTATTTTATCGGCTATTTTACTAAGACTTAATTTACATCTAACTGGTATAAAACAGATAGGTTTACTAATTATCCCCTTCTTATACAACCAGACTGGCGCATGATGCCCGAAATGTATTATCGCATCAGTACCTAACAATTCAGACTCTTTTTCAGCTATGTCACAACCGCCCCATGTGTGACTGCCTGATAATATTGGAATATAACCTTTTTCTGCTAAATACTCCAGTATTTTGGGAGCGTATTTTTTAAGGCCATCTGGCATTTGGACTAAGATTTTATTTACCTTCAATCTTTTAAGCCATTTGTCAACTTTTTCCAATTCAAAGTTATAATAAGTTTCTTCATAGCACGACATTTTATTTTAAGACCCTCCCTTTTAATTTGGGACTCTTATGATTACCGTGGATTGTAGCGAGAAGGATTTAAAAAATTTAGCCGTACGATTATTAAATAAATACGGTATTCGGCCCAGAAAGAGACTGGGTCAGAATTTTATAATTTGTAGCAAAGCTATTAAACTAATAGTGGAAAAAGCCGAGGTCTTAGGTAACGATGTGATTTTTGAAATTGGAGGAGGTCTTGGCTTTCTAACTAGAGAGCTTGCAAAGAAGGCTAAAAAAGTATATACCATTGAAATAGATCCTAAACTGGTCAATGCACTAAAAGAAGTCTTAAGTGAATATAACAATATTTTCATAATACATGGAGATGTTCTAAAAATTCCTATTCCAAATGATGTAACTAAAGTAGTATCAAACCTTCCTTACAGTATTTCGTCAAAAATTACATTTAAATTACTTAATACAAAGATAAATGAATTTATTCTAACCTATCAGAAGGAGGTAGCGGAAAGGATACTCGCGGAACCAGGTTCATCGGAATACGGTAGGTTAACAGTTATGGTTAATTTATATGTTACCGTCCAACCCCTTATCTACATATCTAAAAAATGCTTTTATCCTACACCTAAAGTTGACTCGTTAACTATTAAACTTAAACAACGCAGGAACCGTGAGCTTTTAGAACATGAAGAAGCTCTTTTTAGCAAGTTGACAAGAAAGCTCTTTACGCAGAGAAACAAAGTCTGGTGGGGGGTTCTCAAAAAAATTTTATTAAAAAAACAGCTTTCTCAAGAAAACATCTCCAAAATTATAGACGAGCTTAAGCTAGTTATTAAAGCAGAGCGTGTTAGAAATCTGTCCACAAGAGATTTAATCCTTATGACCAGGATTATTTCTAAATATTGCCAAAATATTTAGCTTTCTTTTTCTCTTTAATAAATGGTATTCTCCGCCTATATCCACATTCAAAACAAGTTATAGTCACGTGAGGTATTCTATTTTGCCTAATACGAACCTTGCTGTTTAACCCAGGTATCAACAACGCATTACACTTTTTACATATCATTATTTTATATTCTTTAGAAATCCTCACATTAGCTTTTTTTGAAATCCTTAAAGCAATCCTCACGCAATCCCTAGCTATATCCTTATTAATATTAACAAGCTGGCTAGCCATATCCATCAAAATTTTTATCCGCTGACGCGCTATGTCCTTTTCTATATATATATCATATTTACGCGGCATAACACAGCTACTAGTTTTTACCATAGATTAATGCGGTTAACCTTAAAAATGATTTGTCAAAATGGTTTATCCAGCAAAAATGAACCTTTAACCACCGATTATAAGTTAGATACTTGAAAACAGGCATCTCAGGATACTGAATTATAAATAAAGTCCTTAGAGATTAGAGGTAAATAAAGGGGGTTTTCACATTACCTCCTATGCTCTCAACCTGTCTGATACGGGGAACTCCCCATTTAATAATTCACGGTGTCTATTTAAATATTTTTTGGTTAAAATATATTTTTACTAAATTAGATTTTGGTTTTTACACAATTTTTAAATAAAGCCTATCGAATATAGCTTGTAACATGTTAATTATGTAATATTTTATATTAATGGATAAAAACAACAAACTCTTGGTAAAGCTTATATCCGACAGCATTACTCTACCAAATGACTGCGGCCCGGGTGGTGCAGACTGGAAGCATGTCGGCCTGTGGAGCCGAAGGTCGCGGGTTCAAGTCCCGCCCCGGGCCCTAATTTAACAACTAAGATTTTTCACATACTTTTCTAGTGTATATTTAGATTGTTCTAATCACGTTCAGAATAACTGTATCTAATTTATATATATAAATAATATACTAGAGATTATTAAACTAGTCTCTGTATCTTCCAGAAGCCGTATGGTTCCGATTAAAGAATATTATATTTTAAAACCAACTAATTTTGAAAATATTATATTGTTTGTCAATTTTAATTTTAGGTTCTATTGAACACTACGGAATGTATAGTAATTGTCTCAAACATTGTTCTTTTGAAAAATATTAGTAAACTATAATATAAATTACAATTTATCAATATTTTAATTATTTTAATTATATTTTATGATCTATTATTTGGTTTTTCACATAAGATTTAATTTATCACGAATAATTTCCTTTATCTATTATTAAAAGGAAAATTTATAAGTATGAAATCACTTCGTTATAGTTGAGTGCATATATATGCGCGAAAAAGGAAAAGGCCTTTAAGCGTTACCTTAGAGGGAAATGGAATGGTTAAAAAGAAAGATGGCATATACATAAGATTAAGTCCTTCAGAATGGGAAGTTATAAAAGCAATTCCTGACGCTATTAAAATTCAGGACATATCGCGGAAGACTGGACTGCCTTATACATCAGTGCATTCAATAGTTGAAAGACTTAAGTCACGAATAGCTATGAGGTTCAGTATAAATTTTAGGAAGATTGGACTTATACCTATCAGTGTTTTATTACCGTTTAGTTCTATTAAAAAAATTGATACGGAGAAAATACCCTATACTTATACGGTTAGAGAAGTCGTAGGGACTCGCAGATATGTTTTCTGTTCAGCAATAGTGCCTGAGAGACATTTTGAAGACTATCTTGATATTCTTCCCGAAGATCCTATAGCCGTTATTAAAGCTCTGGAGGAGTGCAACTGGACTCCGGAAGTGTCTAGACTTTCTAGGTTTGTTGATAACAAACTTGTTTTGGATTTTAGAAATATATATGGTGTCTTAATAGATAATTCGTATGAAATACCTGAAGAAGAGGGAAGGGTAAGGCTAGATGAGCTAGATTTGATTATTTATGAACATAAAAATATTTATGCATTCACTAAGCTTTCTGAAATACAGAGAAAAATCGAGAGAAAACCCGTTCCTAGTTTACAATTGTTGGGATATCATTTTAGAAGCCATCTCCTTCCCTTATGGAGAGGGAACATTGTTAGATTATACTTAGATATGCGGATTACCCCCATGCGGATATTTTTCTTTAGAGGAAAAGACGCCTCAATGCTCGCTAGAACTCTAGTTGAAACTCCCTACTTTTTAACAGCTCACATAGACTATGATGGAGCCTGTGTTACAGGACAACCACCCTGTGCGGTCCACGAGCAAATTTATGAATTAATTTCTGGTCTTAACGTGGAAATGCCTTTCGGAGATATAATAATGACCCGTAGGAATATAAGTTACCGTATACATTTACATGAATATTTGACAGAGGAAGGAGATTGGTTACGGCCAGCAGAGGCATTAGAGATTCCTAGAAGGAGAGAGGTATTTTAAAATAAATAATCTTTGATTCTAAATGCTAAACGTTTTACAAAATCTATTTTAATGATGTTGCTTATTTTTCTAAACTAAGTACTGTTTAAACAACATATGGCAAACAAGCCTTGAGAACTAACAATTTATGTGGCACCGTTTTAGATATTTATGAATCTTCGCTTAGGTCTTGCGAGATTCAGATCTCTAGATATCGTTTCCATTTGTCATCTGAATTAGTAAAAATGTCTAATGTTTCATTATCAATATATTATACAGATAGCAGAAATTTTAAGGATCACAAGATTTGATATTTTCTAACCTAGGGACTGAAAAGACTCTTGGTGGTAAAAATTGATCTTGAAGATGATCTTTCTAAATTTAATATCGAAAAGGATTAAATATTATGGATCGTTCGAATGAACCTGTGTAGCTCTCGTAGAAAACTAATTTGGTAGTGGGTGGAATTGCCTGACGTTAACTATCCGGAGCTGAGGCGAAAAATTTTAATGGCTTTAAATAATTTAAAATTTAATCAAAATGAATTTATAGTGTCGACGACTAAACCTTTTAATAATATTTTTGAATTCTTAGTTGCAATAATACTTTCACAGAATACATCTGATAAGAATGCTATAAGAGCTTTTAATCGTCTTAGGACAGTATGTCCCGTGACTCCTCAATCAATACTGGAGACACAAATAGAGATCCTCGAAAACGCTATAATGCCTGCTGGCCTTTATAAAGTTAGAGCTTGTACGCTTAAGAAATTAGCTAAAATAGTAATTGAAAAATATGACGGCAAATTAGAGTTTATAAATAAAATGGATTGGAGACAGGCTAGGAAAGTTCTTCTGAATCTTCCCGGTGTGGGCGAGAAAACAGCGGACGTACTTCTAGCCTTCTTAGGAAAACCTGTTTTTCCTGTTGATACACATATCAGACGCTTAGTTACCCGGTTAGGATTAGTCAAAAGAGATAATTACGAGGAGATAAGTTCGGTTTTGAAGAAGATCTTTAAACCAGAAGAGTACCTTATGGTTCACTTAAAAATGATCTCCTACGGAAGACGGGTTTGTAAAGCTAGAAAGCCACAATGCGATAAATGCAGTCTTAATGATATATGCCATTATTTTAAAAGCCTTGCTAAACAACAATTAAAAGGGTGAATATGATGGCTAGAACTTCCTTAGTCCGTGCCCACTTATATATAAGAGGCGTTGTTCAGGGCGTAGGGTTCCGTTATTCAATGCGAAGAATGGCTCTGAAGCTAGGTGTTAATGGCTGGGTCAAAAATTTATCTGATGGAGCCACCGTTGAAGCAGTGATAGAAGGTCCTAAAGATAGTGTTGAAAAGCTTATTGAATGGGCCAAGCGGGGACCTCGCTACGCAATAGTTGAATCCATAAAAGTTGTCTGGGAGCCTCCTAGAGGAGAGAACGGATTCAGAATAGTTTTTTAGGTTCAAGGATAAATGCTGTTAAAATTATTTATTTTGCTAAGTTTTATCTTCTGTCCTGAGGCGATGATTAAATGGGGTTAGCGGCTGGCTATAAGGCTTGGATACTAACTATAGGAAATGAGATACTTATCGGACGCATTGTTAATACAAATGCTGCGTGGTTGGGTAGGAAACTTACACATCTAGGTTACAGTGTTTATAGAGGAATAGTTGTCCCAGATGAAATAGGCGAGATAGCCTGGGCTTTTCAGACGGCATTAACAACAGATGTAAAAGTAGTTGTATCAACAGGCGGGTTAGGACCCACGTTTGATGATAAGACCGCGGAAGGACTTGCTGCAGCTTTAGGGGTTGAACTCGAATTAAATAAAGTTGCCCTGGATATGATTAGAAGAAAATATGCAAGTAAAGGATTAGAGCTGACCGAGGCTAGAGTGAAAATGGCTAAGCTACCTAAAGGCGCTAGTCCATTACCAAATCCTGTGGGGACCGCGCCCGGAATACATATAGAAGCACAGGGCAAGCACATTTTCGCGCTTCCAGGAGTTCCTAAAGAAATGAAGGCTATT
>CAYSTQ010000100.1:0-6683 GCA_964433855.1 uncultured Thermoproteales archaeon | reverse complement strand
CTTCTTAAAGCAGGGTCAACGGCGTCCGGCCTATTAGTTGCGGCTATTACTATAACCTGCCCCCTGCTTTGCAAGCCGTCCATTAGTGCCAGGAGCTGTGCTACAACTCTTCTTTCAACCTCTCCTGTAACCTCCTCCCTTTTAGGGGCTATAGCGTCTATTTCGTCGATGAAGATGATCGCCGGGGCGTTTTCCTGTGCCTCTTTAAACACCTCCCGTAGCCTAGCCTCGGATTCGCCGTAAAACTTGCTCATTATCTCGGGCCCATTAATAGCTATGAAGTGGGCACCGCTTTCGTTTGCTACTGCTTTCGCTAGCAGTGTTTTGCCGCAGCCAGGCGGGCCATAAAGCAAAACGCCCTTAGGGGGTTCAATGCCCAGACGCCTAAAAAGTTCGGGGTGTTTAAGCGGGAGCTCTATCATTTCACGTATTTTCTGCTTAGCCTCCTCCAGATCACCTATATCCTCATAAGTTATCCTGGGTATCGCCAACTCCTCGCCTCTGACGGGTTGGGGTCTAATCGCGATATCGGTGGATTCAACTATTTGTACGAAAGGCGACGGCTGTGTTGAAACCACTCTAAGTCGCATAGCCATGCCTATAACAGGTACAACTATAGTGTCTCCCCTGGCTACAGGCCGGCCAAGAATCTGCCTTTTAACATATAGAGAGAAACTAGGGTCGAACTCTATAGGTTCCTCCGGGGCTAGAACCACCTTAGTCGCGGGCTTAACTTCAGCTTTCCTGACAACAACATTGTCGCCGATGCTCACTCCAGCGTTATGTCTTACGTAGCCATCCATCCTTATGATGCCTTCTCCCTCATCCTCAGTATAGGCTGGCCAAACCACAGCTACGGTTGACCGTTTACCTATAACTTCAACTATGTCTCCGGGCCCTACTCCGAGGCGCTCGCACGTTTCCCTATCTATTCTAACAATGTTTCTTCCAACGTCTCGTTGTCTGGCCTCCACAACCCTTAATACAGCCTCTCTTCTACCTTGTGGACTCATAAGAGAACACCCTAATTATCCAGTTTAATACGGATACTCCAGCCCTATTAAAACCTATCCACTGATTATCTCGACAATGTCGCCGTCTGCCAGCACGTAATCCCCACCGACACGTTTAGGATTAACTTTAAATCGAGAACTCCATACTTTAGCATATTTAAACCCTTTATAGACCCTTGAATGTATCTCACGGGCAACATCTAGCACAGTTGAGCCTTTAGGCATAAGCAACGGTTCTTTCGATGGTTCTTTTGAACCTGGTTCTCTAGTATATATTCTGATCAAATCAAGCAAATCCATGAAGGCTTTCCCGAGAGATTCACGTAGTTCTTCATACATACCGTAACCAGCTAGTAACACAGGGTTTTCCTCAGGAACAATGCTGTTTAACTCGTATAATCGGCTCTTCAAATCCTCACTACTTAAAAGATCGGCCTTAGTACCTATAATTATAGATGGTTTATACACTTTAGTCGAGAACAAGGCTTCCTCAACGTCGTTGAGACATGCCTTCCCACGAATCTTTACTAGTGCATGATACACCTTATAGCCTCTAAGAAGCCTCTCCACATCGCTTAAAGTAGCGTCTACAAGTTCGCCAACCAGAATTATCCCTCCTTCTCCACGTCTCGTTATCTCCACTGAAGTTTTAGGCCGTGAAACAAGTATACCGCCATTTTTCAACTCCCCAAAAATTAGCGATACTTGGTACTTGATATCCATGGTTAAATCAATAATTATCATAAGAACATCAGCGTTTCTAGCCATAGCTAACACTTGAGGCCCCCATGCAGCTCCTGAGGAGGCCCCGCTAATCAAGGCGGGGGCCTCGACCAACTGGAACTTCACATCCCTATAAGACATCATACCGACAGAGGGGGTCTTAGTAGTGTATGGCTGATTTGAAATAGCAGGTTTAGCATTGGTTAAATTAGCCAGAAGGGTACTCTTTCCTGAGTTCGTAAGCCCTATTAAGATAGCTTGGGCACCCCCCTCCTTCTTAACGAAAAACCCACCTCCCCCTCCTCTTCTCTGCCTCTTACCTCTCTCAATCTGTCTACGTAACGTTGCCATTTGCCGTCTTACCTGAGATATTAATTTCTCGGTGCCTTTATGCCGTGGAACGGCAGAAAGAAAATCCTCTAGCGCACGTAGTTTTTCTTCAGGCGTCTTAGCCTCCATTACCCTAATCCACTTAGCCTTAGCTTCAGCGGGTAAGTTAGCGGGCATCTAATCTTCCCTCAAAGATCATGCTACAGCTATTATAAAGAAGCGACAGAGCTGTAATTAAATTTTAAAATAGTCTTCCGGCATTCAAACCGTTATGTCTTCTAGCAGAAGCTGAGGCACGCATATAGCTTCCTAAAATAGGGCAGCCGTTACCGTTGCTTAAACAATAATGGTTAAGGGTGCTCCTTCTAAGACGCCAGTCCTCAGGGCTAAGTAGAACACAGCGTGGACCAAGCGCTGTCTGAACGAAGAACCTGCATTCCCTCGACGCGTTAGACATGTTATCAACCTGACACCAGACAAGGTCTTCTAAAATATATTTTAAACGGTTACAGGACACGACAGTGTAGTTAGCCCCCTCCGAAGCGGAAAATATAAGACCCTTTCACTAGTTAAGGATAAGCCAGGTGAGTAATACAATGAATAGTCAAAACATGGAACCACAAATAGTGCCCCCTCCAAAACCTCTGGTTAAACCACCAAAGCTAATAGTCCATGGGCCAGTACCTGAAAAGGAATTCAGAAAGGCGAAAGGATATTCAAAAGGCGAGATAGTGGAAGCAGGGCTAACCGTGGATGAGGCTAGAAAACTGGGCATACACGTTGACGAGCGTCGAAAAACCGTTCATGAAATAAATGTTAATCGACTCAAGGAGTGGGTGGAGAAAGTCAAGTCAGGCGAAATCCTGCCGCCTCCGGTTAAGCCGAAAACCGTGAAGATTAAGCCGCAGAGACGCCGTGTTTTCAGAGGGTTGACATCAGCAGGTAAGAAGATTAGAGGCTTGAGAAAACTCAAGCTGAGAACGACCCATAGATACAAATGGAAACGTAAACAAAAAGAACGGGTTCTCAAAAAGAGACACGAAGCAGCTAGAGCTAAAGGAGGCCACTAGCTTTTGACGCTAGTTTCAGAAAAATTAATCTACAGAAATGTTCAAGGCTATGAAAAACTAGAGGCGATGCTTGAACTACTAGAGAAAGACGAGGAAATCCAGCGTCATTTAAGAATGGCTAACGTAATGGCCGTTTCACGGCTTGGATATAACGATCACGGAGTGGTTCATTCCAGGATAGTGGCTGGAAGCGCGCTTGAAATATTTAAATTAATCGTGGAAAGCGGCGTAACCCCCTCAGTGGTCAAAGACCATATAGGAAACTTAGAAGACTCCATGCTAGTGGTCATGGCTGGAGGTTACTTGCACGACATAGGAAACTCAATACATCGAGTAATGCATAATTTACATGGTTGCATCATACTTAGCAGGATACTACCGCGGCTATTAGAAAGCGTGTACAGGGAAGAGCCGGCTAAAATTCATACGGTTAAGAGCGAAATTTTGCATGTGGTTTTCTCACACGACGAAGCTGTGCCAACACTAAGTATAGAAGCCGGAATCGTTAAAGTAGCTGACGGCACAGATATGGCAGAGGGTAGAGCCCGAATACCGTACAAAATCGGAAAAATAGACATCCACTCGCTTTCAGCACTAGCGATAAAAAGAGTTCTAATAACTCATGGCACTGAAAGACCTGTAAGAATAATAGTAGAGATGGAAAACGAGGCTGGCTATTTCCAGGTTGAAAAGGTTTTAGGTGAAAAAATAAAGGGATCCAGTATTGCAAACATGGTTGAGGTTGCCGCTTTCAAGCAGGGTGAAGAGCTGAAAACCTTAAGAATATAATTGTTATACGGCCAACTTATTTCTTAATCTCCGAAATAAGACCCAGCCTCTTCCATTCCTCAATCTGTTTCCGGACATTTTCTAGGATGATTTTTGATCCACATTTATAACAATAATACTCTCCCGATATTTTAGCCATGATATCGCTACTGCCACATATCTTACAGCTGAGGCGGCTACGGGGTTCGGCCGTCAAATCGATGACACCCCCATTATATGATATTGTTCGGAGACTTGTTTAAATAGTCTTCATTGAAGATACGAAAATTATCATGTATTATTATGAATCAATACTAAATTAATTAACAATAAACTTCCCTTCCAGCCCACTAAAAACTGTTCAACATAGGCAAATCTTAATAAGGAGGGTCAGAGGTATAGGGAAGGCGTACAGTGATTCGGGGGAGTTGGTCAAGTTGAGCAGCAGGGTTGAACCGCCTCTCAGAATGCTGAGCAAAGGCCTTAACAACAAAATATTTGTAAAATTGAAAGATGGATCCGAGTTTATAGGGATGCTCGAACACTACGATACATGTATGAACTTGATACTAAACGAGGCTAAGGAAGTCGACGAGGAAGGTAATCCAATAGCTAATTTCGGCAAAGTGCTTATACGTGGCAGCAACATAATCTATATTTCCTTAGACGCTACTAGGGTTGTCTAAAACCAATTTAATTACTGGTAGTAATATCTTCGGCGCTATAAAGAGCAAAATTTATACGTTGGTAAAAAGCTAAACCGCTAGATAGTATTAGCTGAGGTAGTATCAACATGCCTGAAGAATATATCAACATAGAAAAACTGGTTAATACACCGATAGAAGAACGTGAATGCGAATTCGTGGAACGAAAAGGACTAGGTCACCCCGATTACATTGCGGATGCTATAGCTGAAGCAACCAGTGTTAGGCTCTCAAAAATATATCTAGAACGATATGGAAGAATCCTACATCATAACGTGGATAAAGTACTCGTAGTCGGGGGACAGGCAAGTCCGAGGTTTAAAGGTGGGGAGGTTCTACATCCAATATATATACTTGTGGCCGGTAGAGCCACAACCGAGATAAATACAAAGAACGGAATCGAGCAAATACCGATAGGCCCCATTATTTTAAATGAGGCAAAAAACTGGCTAAGAAACAATTTCCGTTTCCTAAACCCTGAGGAGCACGTCATAATAGATTACAAGATAGGCAAGGGATCAGCTGATCTAGTAAGTACATTTGAACGAGGCATTAAAATGCCTTTAGCCAATGATACCTCTATAGGAATATCCTATGCTCCTCTTTCAACTACCGAAAAAATAACCTATGAAATAGAAAGATATCTTAATTCTAGTGATTTTAAAAGTAGATTACCGCCAGTGGGAGAAGATATCAAAGTCATGTCTTTCAGAAAGGGTAAAAAAATCGAAATAACCGTGGCAGCAGCTATAATATCAAGTCTGGTTAGTGATGTCGACGAATATATTAATATTAAAGAGGAAATCAAGGAAAAGGTCTCTAATCTAGTGTGTAAAATGGCCCCTGAAATAGAGTTCACGGTTAACGTCAATACAGCGGACGATCCCTCGACGGGGAAGGAAGAGGCGCTTTACCTAGTTGTTACCGGCACATCAGCGGAACAGGGAGACGATGGGATGACTGGCCGCGGAAACAGAGTGAACGGCCTAATAACTCCAATGCGTCCGATGTCCATGGAAGCCACCGCAGGTAAAAACCCTGTAAGCCACGTAGGTAAAATTTATAACGTGCTAGCCAATATAGCCGCCAATAAGATAGCTGGTATAGATGGAGTACGTGAAGTTTACGTCAAATTATTGAGCCAGATAGGAAAGCCCATAAATCGTCCTCTTTCAGCTACTATAAGCATAGTCCCGGACGCCAGCGTGTCCTTTAACTCGATAAGCTATGAGGCAAAAAGTATTATGGAAGATCTTCTAGCAAAAATCCCGGAGTTAACCAAGCTAATAGTAGAAGGTAAAGTTCAACTATTCTGAACCTTTTCAATCATGTGACCGTATCTTTCATGTCTATACTCTTCAAGAATCTGTTTGAAGACTTCTTCAAGCTTGGATTTCCGCCGTTCCTCCAAAATCTGCCGTCTAGCATCCAGAACACGTTCGAAAACATCTTTATCCAAAAATGCGCGGCCCTCTAAAATTACTGGTTTAACCTCATCACCATTTATAACAGGAATCCCCCATTCTTCAACAGCCTCAACTATCTGCTCAGAAGGATTCCCCAGGGCTATAATAGCTTTAATATTCAAAGACTTAAGCCTCTTCAAGGCTTTATTGCTGTAAGGCGCAATATTGTAAACCAAGACTACGTCATCCTCTTTCAAATCCGAAGGAATATTTGACACGGTAAGTGTATTCATAACAGCAGCCTCCAGTATCTCGCCATGTAGAGCTTTAGAAGCCACCTCTCGCCACATCATCGCGAGCTCCTCAGCCTTAGCCACATCTTTTCTCAGAGACGCGACCTCATCCTCCAGAGCCGCAACCCTATCAAGAAGGTTGGCAACTAGTCTGTCCCGTCTAAACCGCGCCTCCTGTTCATCCACCAGCCTCACAAGCCGCCTCCAAGCATCTTTAAGATCCTCTTCAAGCAGCCTCACGCGATGACGTAAATCGGCGTTTTCAAGCTCTAGCTCCCTAATCCTCCGCGACAATTCCTGTATTCTTCGAACATCAGCTGGCCGGCGTTCCTGTTCAACCCTGGTTAAAACCTCAACCCGTGGCTTAGGCTCCGGC
>CAYSTQ010000099.1:3804-6767 GCA_964433855.1 uncultured Thermoproteales archaeon | reverse complement strand
GGAGGCTGGCGCCGACATGCTTCGCGGCGCTGGTCATTGCAACTACGCCTCCGGGCACGGTCCCGGGGGTTCTTGACGCCGTTAAGCGTCATGTGAGAAGAGGACAGGCAATAGTTGATACAACGACGTTTAAGAGGGGAGTGATCCCGCATTACCGGGGCTATCCCTCCTGCTGTCTAGTGTCCTCAGTACACCCCTTATTTGGGCCTGGAGCTGGTAAGGAAAAGCTTGGGAAACTTGTTGTCCTAGTTGTTCCGGTTCCTGGTAGGGAGCAGGACTCAGTTGTAATCGAGGATTTCTTCAAGGGTTTAGGCTTTAAAACGAGGATTATCGACTGTGACGCTCACGATGAGGCGGTGGCTTCGATGATTGACCTATCCTATGTCTTGGGGTTAGCCGCAGCGCTCTACGTGGAAGAGCTTGGCCTAGAAGAGTGGGAGGAGCTGAGCGGCACCACCTTCAGGCTACTTTTGGTTCACGCTAGAAGCATTCTGGAGAGCAGCGACGGCTTCATATCCTATATTGTTACGGACGACCTAGTCCGTCATAAAACGGCTCTCTACATGGAGAAGCTGCGTCTAATTGAAGCCCTCGGGGAAGCCCCGCCGAACGTCCTAGCCAAGCTGAGGAATAGGCTTGGGGGAGCTACACGTATACGCAGGGCCTACGAGGCCATGTATAGGGCCCTGGAGCACGAGGAAGGACTGTAACTGGAGAGCTAACCTTTAGTGCTGAAAAGGTTATAGGTTTAGCCCCAGGCCTAGGGTGCCGTTTAAACAACGTGTCTTGACGACTCCGTTCTCCACCCTGAATATTTCGGGGTACTTCTCCTGTATCTCGGGGAAGGCCTGCGGCAGGTACTGTCTGGCATTATACTCAAACCCTTTTATCGGGTTTATTCTTGCGGCGAAGCCTGCTGAGTGGACAAGGGCTAGGCCGGGACACGTCAGATCCTGGACGCTGTACGGCACTTTGAGCTCCTCAGCCTTAGCCACTAGTAGCAGGGCTGAGCTGTGGCATTTACAGGTTTTCAGCGCTACGCCGGACCAGCCTAGGCTAAGCGCTAAGTTGAAGCTTTCGACGTTGGTTACGCCTTCGTCTGCTAGTACCGGTTTGATGCTTGATACACGGCTCATGTCGAACCTGTATTTAGCTAGGTCCCGGCTTACAGGTTGCTCCACGTAGAGTATTCTTTTGAAGACCTCCGGCGCCTCTTTTTTAACTCTGGCTAGATACTCTAGGACGGCGTCCGGGGATGGGTGCATCTCATTGGAGTCCACTGAGAGGTAGAACTCGTCCCTGTCTTGTCTAGCCAGCGTCTCGCTTATGACCTCGGCTACGGCCTTTGTCCTCTCCACGTCCCAGTCGATGTCGTTTCCCCTGAGCTTGATTTTAAAGCAGAAGAGGCCGTCTCTCTCAATCCATTCTTCCAGGCTTACAGGCAGGCCATCCCTGGGGTCCTCAGGCCCGACCTCATCCCTAGTCAGCTTATCTAGGCCCCCTACCAGGTGGAACACAGGGAGCTCCGGGGCATAGCTGGGCCTGATGTAGTCTGAGATGTACTTGCCCTTGAACCGGGGCCCCAGGTAGAGGCTTAAGTCGTGGCTCATATACTCAGGCCCGTAGCCGTCATAGCTACATATGCCGTTAGCCTTGCCGAAGCCGTCATGGAGCGCAGCGTCTATAGGGGATATGGCTACTAGGGACGCCAGCATCGGGAGTTGCTGGTCAAGCCCAGCCTCCTCAGACGCCTTCTTAGTGATCCTGGGTATCTCTTCCTCGAGCAACATGAACCAGTCTATAGGGTGCCTATACTTCCCCTTTCCGCTCTCCGCCTCTAGGAGCCACGCATAGTGCTCGGCTACTAGCTTCATTGCTTCAAGCTTTCTCCACCCCTTCACCTCTGGGCTGGGAAACGCCCATTCGTAGACGAAGGGCATGGCGCCGATACCCTCAGCCTGCTTTCCATCTCTGGTTTTAACCAGGGCTTTAACGATGAGTGAAGTGGAGTCTTTAACGATCACGCTTCCAAACTTCAGCGGAAACCTGAAACCATAAGTCCTGTACTCAAGGTCTATATGGACTACACGTATGTCCGACTCCATATTTACACTGTTTAAATATTCTAATTTTAAAGCTTTCTATAAGGTTAAAAGAGGATAATTTTCCAAGTAAATATTAGGGGTTAAAACCGAGGACGGTCTTTGAGGCCAGCGTCACATGCCAAAATATTAGTATTGAACCCGGATACTTTAAAACGGTGAAGGAATTGGACAGAGCCAGGATTCTCGTGACGATACCTAGAGGGCTTCTGGAAAAGGTTTCTACGGATGAAGACATTGAGAAAATCAAGTCGTTCGCGGACGTGGTCTTTAACGACAAGGACCGTAACTTGACGGAGGAGGAGCTATCCGGGCTGATAAAGGGGGTTGACGGCTGCATAACAAGCTGGGGAAGCCCGAGGTTTACTCGAGAAGTCTTAGCTAACGCTGACAAGCTTAGGATAATAGGGCATGCTGCTGGCAGCGTTAAACGCTACGTTACAGACGAGGTGTTTAGGAGAGGTATAGTGGTTGTCAACGCTGCTTCGGCTATAGCCGTCGCCGTGGCTGAGTTCACGCTTGCGATGATTCTGAACTGTCTGAGGGCTATACCTCAGCATATAGAGGCTATGAAGAGAAGGGAGGGATGGGAGTATAGGCGTGAAAGACCTGTCTACACATGGGATATGAGAGGTAAAACCATAGGCTTAATCGGCTTCGGCGCCGTGGCTCGTGAGCTAGTTCCGTTACTGAAGCCGTTCAAGGTACGCATACTGGTTTACGACCCCTATATTCCGGCGGAGGCCTTGGAAAGACAGGGATTAAGGCCCGCCACCCTGGAGGAGGTTATGAGTGTTTCTGATGTGGTTAGTGTTCATGCTGCTTTGACCTGTGAGACTAGGGGTATGATTGGGGAGCGTG
>CAYSTQ010000099.1:0-3794 GCA_964433855.1 uncultured Thermoproteales archaeon | reverse complement strand
AGCACTAAAGGAGAAATGGATAGCAGGAGCAGCACTAGACGTATACGAGAAAGAACCACTACCTAAAGACAGCCTCTTCTACGGGCTGGACAATGTCTTCCTGACACCGCATATAGCCGGCCTATCCGATGAGCGTAGAAGCAAGCTGTTCGGCGTCATAGTAGAGGACTTTAGAAGGTTCTTCTCCGGAGAGACGCCCGTTAACCAAGTGGACCCACGGAAACTTAAAGTATTAGCCTAGCTGTTACGGCTTAACTTAATAACCGCTTTTTCTGAGGAAAACCTGTTTAACGCTAGGAGGCTTTTTATAGTGGTCTTGCCGTGGGTTTAAAGAAGCGCCAGGCCTGGCGGTACGCAATGTCGATAAAGATCAGGGACTACATCAGGCTTTACGTGAACAGCCTGATAGGATTGGTAGCCGACATATCAGGCCTGGTGCCCGGCCTGTTGCTAGCCAGCTATCTCTCCATGCTGGCTGACAAGCCGTGGCTCCTCACAGTCTACCCTGGTATGCTGACCGTAAGGGGCTGCATAGCTGGGATTGTGAGCGGTAGGCTGAGCACAGGCCTTCACCTTGGCACGATCTCCCCGTCCTTCAAGAAAGTGACAGACGAGTACTTCTCGGTGCTCTGCTCAGCGGTGACCCTCTCCCTAGTGTCATCCATGGCTTTAACAGTCTCTGTCTCCCTCGTCAACTCTCTTCTGGGCGTCGATATGCCGGACGCCCTATCCACGTTCTGCTTCGTGACCGCCGCAATAGGCGCTTCAACCCTGGTGCTTCTTCCAGTGAATAGCCTGATAGCTTTCACCGCCTTTAAGGGAAGGCTCGACCCTGACCTGATACTGTATCCAGCCTCCTCATCCATAGCCGATTTCGGGGTAACCATCCTGTTCCTGCTCCTAGCATCCCGTCTAGAGGAATACTTGTTCCTCTACTATTTCTTCACAGCTGCCTTCGTGGCTGCCACGGCTTTCCTTTTAGTGAAAGGGCTTGAGTATAGGGAGTATGTTGAGACGGTTGAGCAGTCGCTACTCGCCCTACTGCTGGTGGCGGCCATAGTCAATGTATCGGGGCAGGCCCTGAAGGGCATCTCCAGGATGATAGAGAGTGACAGAAGCGTGTACGTGATGTACCCCGCCATGATAGATGTAGTGGGGGATGTCAGCTCCATGCTCGGCTCAGTCGTGACGACACGGCTAGCACTAGGGCTTACGGGCTCCCTGTCCATGATTGTAAAAGAAATGCCATTCCTTCTCGCCCCAGTGCTTCTAGCCACCTTGACAGCTCTAGTCCCCATATCGATGATGGCCTCCGCCATGGCAGGCATCCCTATCTTCGGTAAATACTTCTTCACTGTAGCCGCCGTGTCCCTAGCCATCCTTCCAATGGCTGCCGTGACGCTGCTTGTAGTCTTCCTAACGTATAGGTACAGACTGAACTCAGATAACTTTGTGAACCCGTTGTCATCAGCTATAGCCGACGCCGTGACCACGGTGTCTATCTATCTGGTGCTGGCGATGGCTAGCCCAGGCTAACCGGTGAATAAGTAGGCTTATTAGGCGAGAAGCTATCACTATTCCCAGTATGAACAAGTCTGAGGACTCAGATCTCGAATACGCGCCAATCCCCGTCAAAGATCTCCTTAGACAGATGAGGGACGCCTCCTGGCTTATGGTGAACCTGGCCTTTTCGGCCGTGATCTACGGAGATGTGGATCTAGCCGAGGAAACTCTGAGACTTGAAAACGAGATGGATAGACTTGAGCTCCTACTTATAATGCAGGCTGCGCTCGCAACCAGGAATATTGAGGATGCTGAAAGGATCGTAAGCATATATAGGCTTGCCACGGCGACCGCTAGGATAGGTGGGGCGGCTGGCGATATAGCTAAAATGGCTCTCTCTAAGGTGATGATCCCTCGAGACGTAGCCTTTAAACTGTTTGAGGAGTCGGGGATGCTAGTCCAGGTGCCCGTCGGTGAGGAGCTGGCCAGCGAAACACTGTCCAGTCTTCAGTCAGCTCTCGACGTGTCCTTCGACGTAGTAGCTGTCAGAAGAAGGGGAGAGACTATACTTGAGCCTCCGCTCAGCTTTACTCTCGAGAAGGGAGATAGGCTTTTCATAAGAGGTACCGGAGAGGCTTTAAGGGAGGTCTTGGAACATTTGGGGCATAGACTGCCGGAGCCAGCCGAAGGCTCTAGGCTTATCTACAGATTTGTCGCTGACATGGTGTCTAAGATAAGGGATGCCAGCATGGTCATGGTAGACCTGGCGTATACCGCAGTCATGACTAAAAGCGAGGAGCTCGCCAGTAAGGTTAGTGAGCTTGAGGAGTACGTGGACATGATGGTTGAGAAGTTCATAGGAAGGATAGTGGCCAGCAGAGAGCTTGAACCAGCTGAGCAGTACGGGCTTATACGGGTGATAACGGCTAGCGAGGAAATGGCGGATGCCGCCTTAACGATGGTTCAGCCCCTCCTCCTCGGGCTTGAGCCCCACCCGTTGATAGCGGAGGTATTGCAAGAGACCATGGAGAGGATAAGTGTGATAGAACTGGATGAGACGGATGAAGGCAAGACTCTGGCCGAGCTCGGGTATGGAAGAAGGGGAATCTCGATACTAGCCATAAGGCGTGGAGAGGAATGGATAGTTAAGCCGCGGCCAGGCCTCAGGGTTAGGAACGGGGACATACTGATAGTAAAGTATACTTCCGAGGCGGACAAATATGTTGAAGAGCTGGAGCGGGAGGAGGACAGAGAGGAGATCATAGAGGAGATCCAGGAGGAGGAATGGGAGAACTGACTGGTTTCAACGGTTTCCATTTCATAACCCTTGGAAAAACAGATCGTTTGTAAAAGCTGTTTTTCCGTTAAAGCAACCGGGCCATGAGAGCAGAAACTTTATGAACGAACTGAACTGATGGAAATTGTTTTGGAAAACGGAAACTATCGGACGATATCGGTCGGAGAAGAGGAAAATTTAAGGTTAAAAAACTTCTCAGCGTTATCCACACAGCGAGCGGCTACCTCCTCCATGTCGATCCCTTTTAAAGCGGCAACTCCATTTGCCGTCTCAATGACGTCCCGGGGCCTTGCTGGCACACCCCTGTAGGCGACCGGTGAATCGGTTTCGAGCAGTATGCGGCTAAGCGGCGCCCTAGCTATAGCCATCCTATGCTTCCTCTGATAGGCTACAGCCGGAGTAGCTGAAACATAGTAGCCAGCCTCAACTATCCTGTCAAGAAGCTCTAAGGGGCCTGAGAACCAGTGGAAAACCGCCTTCTCAACCCCTAGCTCGTGCACGAGCTTGAAGGCATCCATCCAGGCGTCCCTAGCATGTATTATAACCGGTTTACCGTGTCTGGAAGCTAGCTCTAAGACCTTCCTGAAAGCCTTGATCTGAACTTTTTTGTCCAGATCTATCCTGTAGTCCAGGCCTACTTCGCCTAAGGCGATGCAGCCATCTATGTTCGCCTCAAGGTAGCTCACACCGTCCTCCCTGAAATCCCAGGGGTGAAGGCCGAAGGCTGGATAGACGTAGCCCAGATACCTGCGCGCCAGCTCTTTAACGGCCTCGTTCGACTCCGGGTCGCAGCCCACGGCTATTATCGCCACCACGCCCACTGTCTTAGCTTCATCGATGGCTTCATCCAGCCCCTCTATTTCATCTAGGTGAGCGTGAGAGTCCACGAACATCATTTAACCAGGGCCTCCAGGCTTTCAACGACATATGTCGGCTTAAACCCGGATTTACCGAGGTCCTCAAGCCTGGTTACGCCGGTAAGCACCAGGGCTGA
>CAYSTQ010000098.1:0-6942 GCA_964433855.1 uncultured Thermoproteales archaeon | reverse complement strand
ACTCTTTAAGCAGATTCTCTATTCTCGACAATGCTTCCACTATGTTGTTTAGCTTGTTCAGGAGATTGGCCCTGAGGCGGGGGCTCTCCAGTAATGCGCCACGCCTGGTTTCCGTGACCATTCTTGGTGCTAGGAAGAAAAGCGCTAGTATGAAAAACGCTATCCATATGTCGAAGCCGACAACCCATATCGTGACGGCGGAGACTATACCGGCCCCTAGGACGGCGAGACCCTTACCTATTCCCTCGCTCATGCTCACCACCCAGAAGTTTCTCGGGGCTTACCTCTATCTTGAACCTCCTTAGCTTGTAGTATCTCAGGGCTTTGCCTCTTTCCTTGTCTAGAACAAGCCTGGTTTCCACGAGGCCGGCCTTCACAAGCTTCTTTATGTGTACCTTGACTAGGGCACGGCTTACCCCGAGCTGTTCTGCTATCTGCGATAGATACATTTCCTCGCTGGCCGCAAGAACCCTTATAATGCTGAGTCTTAGGGGGTGTCCTAAAGCTTCTAGTTTCCGGGCGAGTTCTTCTAGCTCCATACATGCTCAACACCGTTAGCATATAGTTACACGTAATAAAATGATAACGTGAATATAAGCTTTCCGCGTAGCAATAACCTATGGATGCTTAAGGTATCAGCTTCGCTCTAACCAGGTTTCAGGAAGGCATCTCTTCAAAGTCTTCTGGAGTAAGCCTACGTCTGGGCTTGAACCCTAGTACGAAGTACGTCATGGTATAGGGCCCTACCGGGTCGATCTTAACGAAATCCACCTTCTGGTAAAACGTCCAGAGAAGCGCTCTAAGTTCGGCTATACCCCAGAAATACATGTCGTAGGACACTGGACGGCTTAGCTTCTCCTGGCCTCCTAGCACTAGATATGTCCGATTAAACGTTCCCGTCAAGGGATTGTAGCCTGCGTGGACACTTAATATTATCCTTTCCGCATCCTTTTTCTCAATCAGTAAATCTCGGTATCCTCTCTGGTAGAATACTGTATATCTTCTATCGGCTTCCTGAATTATTATAAGGGAATCATCAGCGGATAAAGCAGCTGTAGCTGCTAAAACCCTTACCATGCTCCATGGGCTGAAATGCGGCGTTGAAAACCCGTGAATTAATATTATATCAAACGCTTTTCTGAGTTTGTAAGCCTCTGCAGCGTCGAGAACCATTGCTTCTACTCGGCCTTTAATCATGTTCCTCGCGAACTTTTTACCGTCTTCAAGGGCTTGTCCACGTAGGTCAGTCAGAGTTAACCCTACTTTAATCCCCTGGTTTTCCAGGATCTTAGCTAGGGCTGTTCCACCTATTCCTCTGCCAGCACATAGCTCAAGTATTTCGACTTGAGGCCTGTTAGACAGATTCTTTAACCATTCATGTTCCATGAGACGTTTAAACTCGTCTAGCGCTAACCTGTAACGGCGGGCTCCCTCAGGAGTAAACGGGTTGTCTGGCCATGCAAGCAGTTTGTAAAGCCTCGATAAATCTTTTCCATCTGTAGGATCAGGCATAGACCCTGCTGTTTCCATCAAGCTATAAATTATAATATTAAGTTTTCTTTCAGGAATAAATCTGGAAATGCTTCAGTGACGGCTTTTTAAGAAACATAAAAAGTCTGTCAGGATTTAAGAAAGCTAGGCGGGAGCGAATTTAATGCCGTATTCGATTATTCCGGTAGGGCTCTGCTCCCGTATTCTTCTGAGGACGGCTTTAACCCTCATTCCTATGCTGACCTCTTCCGGCTCCACGTCTGTCAGCTGCGCTAGAACTCTCGTGTCGTCATCGAGCTCCACTATGGCGATCACGTAGGGGGCTTTAAGCTCGAAGCCAGCTGGCGGACTCCTTATAACCGTGTAGGTTAACACTTTGCCTTCCTCGGGCAGTTTAATCTCTTCCATCTCACGAGACCCGCAGCCCTGACATACGGGCCTCGGCGGGTAAAACGTTTTACCGCACTTAACACATTTAGACCCTACAAGCCTATATCTATACTTTCTTTCTCTCCAATACCTAGGCACGCTCTCCACGACCATGCTACTTCACCCTCCTCAGAATGTTAATAGCGACGGTTGACCCTACGCCGCCGAGGTTCTGGGCTAGACCGTACTCGGCCCCTTCCACCTGGTTAGCTCCGGCCTCATCTCTAAGCTGCATTACGACCTCGCATATTTGGTATATGCCGGTGGCTCCGACCGGGTGACCCCTGGCTTTAAGGCCGCCCATAGTATTCGTAGGTATCTTCCCATCCATCTCTGTTTCACCTTCTTTAACAAGCCTCCATCCTTCACCTTTCTTGGCGAACCCTAGATCCTCCAGGTTGATCACTCCGAGAATACTGAAGGCGTCATGTACCTCAACCAAGTCGATTTTTTCTGGTCCTATCCCCGCCATCCTGTAGGCTTTCCTCGAGGCTTTTTGAGTGGCCGTAATAGTGGTTGGGTCATCGCGGAGATGTATGGTTAACGGATCCGTGGCAACCGCTGAGCCTACGACTTCCACAAGCATATCGTCACCCAGCCTTTTAGCAATCTCCTCTGAGCAGAGCACCGCTGCAGCTGCGCCGTCTCCTATCGGTGAGGATTCGAAGAGACGTATTGGGTCGGCTATAACAGGTGATTTAAGCACGGCCTCAACGCTTATTTCACGCCTATATTGAGCGTGAGGCGCGTTGACGGCATGCCTATGACACATAACTGGGAATAGAGCTATGTCTTCCTGCCTAACCCCGTATTTATACATATAGAGTCTGTACACCAACGCGTTTAAGCCTACAAAGGTTGCTCCGATGCTGGCTACGTACTCCTGGTCGTCGGCCATTATCAACGCAGCTGTTACCTCAGGCGTCATGGTGTCGGTCATTTTCTCTACACCGCCTACGAGCACGCAGTCGTAGAGGCCTGAGGCTATGGCTAGAAAGGCTTGGTGGAAGGCTACGCCGCCGCTGCCGCAAGCTGCCTCGACTTTGCAAGCTGCCACGCCGGGTATGCCGAGCCATGTGGCCATCAGGGAACCCAGGTGTTCCTGGCCCTGGAGATACCCGGAAGACATATTGCTGACGTATAGAGCCTCTATGTCGCCTAGCTTAACGCCCGCGTTATCCACGGCTTTTAGAGCGGCTTCGGTGAACAGTGTTCTTAGCGACTTCTCCCAGTGCTCGCCGATCCTGGTGAGTCCGATTCCGGCTACAAACACACGTCTCAAGGCTACCACCTTATCTTACCCCTAAACTTGGCGTAGATCGTGTAGTCTACATACTTTTTACGGTTGATGAGTTCTGAGACTGCGGGGGCTAGCCGTCTCCTTTCGGCGATAGGCTCTTTAACCATTATACTGAAGGCGTCTGAGCCAGCGCCGCTTCCGAAGGAGGCTACAAGTATCCGGTCGCCGGGCTCCGCTATATCTAGGACAGCCGCTAAGCCTATTAAGGAGGCAGCCGCATACGTGTTGCCTATTATACCGGAGAGAAGCCCGGGCTTGATCTGGTCCAGCGTGAAGCCTAATGTTCGGCCGACCTGCATTGGAAACTTCACGTTGGGCTGATGGAAGACGGCGTATTTGAAATCGGACGGATTCAGCCCTGTTTCTTCGAAGAGTAGCTTGACGGCGCCTATTATGTGTCTGAAGTAGGCTGGCTCACCAGTGAACCTGGCTGCGTGCCTAGGATATTTTTCGCCTTCCCTACGCCAGAAGTCGGGGGTGTCAGAGACGTATGAACTGCTTGCCTCGATGGTGGCTAGCCCGGAGCCTCCCGGGCCAAGCACGTAAGCGGCGGCGCCGGAGGCCGCCGTGTATTCAAGGGCGTCTCCAGGCCTTCCCTGCGCCGTGTCGGCGCCTATCGCCATACCGTATCTTATCATCCCGCTACCTACTAATCCTATGATCGTCTGCATAGCCGTCGTACCAGCCCTGCACGCGAACTCCATGTCTATGGCGAGTAGGGCGTTTGAAGCGCCTATGGCCTCAGCCACTATCGTCGCTGTGGGTTTAACAGCATATGAGGGGCTTTCAGTGCCTATGAAAAGGGCCCCAATCTCTGAAGCGACGATTCCAGCTCTTTTTAAAGCGTACTTCGCTGCTTCGACGGACATAGTAGCTGAATCCTCGTCGGGCCCGGCGACAGCCTTTTCCTCTATCGGCACCTGGGTAGCCGGCTTCCCCCATACCCTGGCTATTTCAGCGGCTTTAATCCTGTAGACTGGTATGTAGGCGCCGTACCCTACTATGTCGACATCGGCAGTGGGCTTCATATAGACACCCTTGCCTGAATGCTTTACCCTCTGTATCGTTTAAAAGCGTTATCTCCGTCGAAAAAGCGTTCGTTTATCGTCGAAAAAGTTCCGCCTCGTCAGCTATGGTTATCCCGGAGCTGGTGCCTATCCTATCCGCCCCGGCTGCTACGAGCACGGCAGCATCCACGTAATGCCTAATCCCTCCAGAGGCTTTAACCTTACATTGCCCGCCTACGGCTTCCTTAATGAGCAACACATCATGTATTGTGGCGGCTCCGCGGGTAAAGCCGGTGCACGTCTTCACGTAGTCGCCCCCAGAGTCGGCGACGAGTTTAGCCGCCAATATCTTTTCTTCATCGTTCAGAAAACCGGTTTCTATTATTACTTTTAACACGCCTCCCATCCCATGAACTATATCAGCTATGCTTCCTATTTCCTCTTTAACTAGCTCAAGAAGCCCCGACTTGAACGCTGAAAGATTCATAACCATATCGACCTCGTCCACTCCTGCTTCCATCAAGGCCTCTGCTTCTTTAACCTTAGCTCTAGGATGGGTAAAGCCGAGAGGGAAACCGACCACGGAGCCTACAGCGACGCTGCTTCCGGCAAGCAGAGTGGCGGCTTCCTCAACGAACCAGGGAGGTACGTAGCAGGCTGCAAACCCGTATTCCATAGCAGTTTTGCAGAACCTTTTAAGCTCTTTCACGCCTACGTCTTGACGGAGAAGAGTGTTGTCAATCCTGCTGATGACGTTCTCTGGTCTGGTAGAACGTATGATCGCCGCTAAATCCTCCAGTGGATTGAAACTGGTCAATAGGCTCACCCTGTCAACGACCTTGGATTTTAAACATTTAAGTGTTCATGTATTTTATGTTTTAGCCCGTGTTTTATGTCTGCGAGATTATAGTTTGGGGAAGTCTATGTGCATATAAGGCTATGAATGGGGAAAACTTAAAGGGTTGCCATGAGAATCTAAGGTTTGGGGGGAAGGGTGTCGCTAAGGGATAGCCTCGACCAGGGAGTACTGAGGTTTAGGAGTAGGGTGAAGCTGTTTACTGTTGTCTTTATCGTTATGATGGCGTCATTCACGGTTGGGCTTTTCTACCCTGTTGATAAGGGCACAGCGAAAGCACTGGTGAAAGGCTTCAACGAAACGGTTATGAACGAGTTTCTAAGCCAGCCAACCTTTTCAGGAAAAACCCTTTTCATCTTCTTCCATAATCTACAGGTGCTGGTAATGGTCATTGTGCCTCTAGCAGGATTTCCAATGGCTGTCTATTCAGCCTTTACAACGGGGCTTGTGGGAAGCTCGTTAGCCGCGTTAATCCCCGGTTTGACCAGGCTGGATCTACTTGCCTCCACCTTTTTAATGCCTCATAGCCTTATGGAATACGCCGCTTTTTCACTAGCTGCCGCCGAAAGCCTAGTGGTAACCTTTAGTCTTTTAAAGAAGAGGAGTTTCCGCGAGGAGAGCGTCTTCTTCTTAGCCTCATTGGTGATTTCAGCCTCTATACTTTTACTGGCGGCGACAGCTGAAACCCTTTACATCATTATGACCAACGAAGTTTAGCATTCCCTGTAGACCTAATGAGTATTCTTGCTAGCTAGGTAGTTATCCTTAGTGAGGTTTCTATCAACGATGTTACCAAATCAGTTATTTCCTAGCCTTGCAGCCGCTGTGCTCTGATTTTAATTAAAACAATTTTTATAAATAATAAAAGTATTTTGAAAAACGAGGGGGTGTGCCTTGAAAATAAGGTTTTTCATAAAAATCTTTCTGAGAAAAATACTTACTGAAAAGAAGATTGCTGTTGTTCTACTGCTTCTGTTACTGGCAACACTTAGGGCGGTCTACGGAGACCCGGCTCCTCTCGGAGAGAGAGGCGGGGATCCGCCTAGGGGAAACGATCCTGATCCTCTTCCGGCGACCGGCTAAAGTTTTTAACGTATTTCCTGATCAACGAGACGTATTTTTCCCTGTATTTTTCTGCTGCCCCACGCGTCGGAGCTTCAATACATATGTTAACCTCGGGCATCGTCTGGCTAGCCCTTAGCAGGATCCACGCCTCCCCATCTAAGAACCTTATCCCGTCGCCGACCCAGACTCCTTCTTCATGTTTTAGGGCTACGGCTTTAACAATGTCCCATTTGATCTTGTCATCACCAACGTTTACGTAGATCTTAAGGACTGGGTTGAACTTTAGCTCTGAGACTATTTCCGATATTCTCTCTTCCTTCGCTAGCAGGCACATGGCTAGCGTTGAAAGAAGCCCGTCGGAAAACGGGTATAGGTATCCATGGTAGAAATGACAGCTCTGCTCTATTCCTAGTCTAGCTTTCTCGTCGCGCACCTTTTCCTCTATGTATCCATGCCCGATCCTGCACCACACTACTTTTGCCCCAAGCTCCTGGAGATATTCGACAAGTCCAGACGATACATCCGGCGTGACCACGACGCTATCCCCTTTTCTGACCACCGCTTTGGCTAAGAGCGCGCCTGCTTTACTGCCATCCAGCACATTGCCTTTATCATCTACGAAAACGCTTCTATCCCCATCCCCGTCGAAACCAACCCCGAAATCGGCTCCCGACTCAACTACTTTCTTTCTCAGTAAACCTAGGCTTTCCTCTGTTGGTTCGGGTCGCTGACCATAGAAATCCCCTCTGACCTCTTTTCTAAGAAGTACTGTCTCTACACCGAATTCCTCGAAT
>CAYSTQ010000097.1:0-6952 GCA_964433855.1 uncultured Thermoproteales archaeon | reverse complement strand
CGTGTACCTTTTTCCTTTCGCCTGAAATGCTAAGGGTTATGATGGCTACGGTGAACACTACAAGTAAAAGTATGACGACGGCTATGACCCTGGTGTAAGGAAGTATGAACTCTTCGCTAGGCACCCTGAAACCCCATTTCGAGAAGATCGGGTTGAGGCTTTCCCCGGCTGCTTCGCTTAACGCCTTTACAACCCGAGTTGTCGTGTCTATTCTCCCTATTCTCTTAATGACGGCTATCACTTTCCTGTAGTACTCTACACCTCCATACCTGTCCCCTAGGGTTTTAATTATATAGTAAGATATTGCGTAGTAGTAGGCAGCGTTCCCCTCACCAGCCTTTCTCCAGTCCTCAACTATCCCGAAGTTCTCGCCGTTAACCGACTTATACTGCTTAATTATTTCCTCATAATCCTTAAGCATCAGCGTAACGTTCCCGTATCCCAGGCTTAACGAGACGTACGAGCCAAGGTACTCCGCCATGCCTTCATGGAACCATCTCACGTTGTAGGATGCTGAAACCCCTATCTTACCCAGCATAACGTGGACTAGCTCGTGAGCCATTGTATGCTCGAGGTAACCTTCCATAAACCTTGTTAACGCTAAGTTCAGGTGAACTACGCCTCCAATATCTTTCTTTATGTCTTCAGCCATTACATAGCCGAGGATGCTGGGATAGCTTTCAGGAAGATAAAACTCTACGTATATCCTGTCTAGGGTCATGTTGAATATTTCCGCTAGCATCGGGTATTCCTTAGAATATATTTCCAATACGTAGTCCGCGAATTCAGAATATATTGGAGGCGTTGAAATTATCAGCTTAGTCCCGTATTCAAGTTGTCTAGTTAGATTCTTGCTAGCTACGGGTTTGTTAAGTTTATAGAGAATCAGTACTCTGGCGCTTCCATCTTCAGGTATTCCTCCTGAAAGGTCAAAGTATATGCCGGAGGAATTGTATGCGTAGTAACCCGGTGTGGTGCTGGTTATCTTAGACGCGCCGGTCAGTTTGACTCTCACAATGCATCTGGAGCCAGGTGGAACCCTTATCATCGGGCTCATGAACCAGGCATTCCTGTCTATCATCAGTGATGCATACTCGAAATCGTAGGTGACTATAACCTTAGAATGGCTACGGTATCTAAAGAAGACATCTTCATAGAAAGGACCAAGGCTCTCATTATCTATGTCGTAACCCCAGTCAACAAGACCCCTTAAAACGGCATAGTCATATCCGTATTTAGGGAGCGCTATTCTAGAGGTCCCCTGGCCGTTGAGGGTTATCTCAATAGTGACCTTTGCTGACCCGTTTTCCTCAACATCGATGAAGAAGTAGAAGAGCTCATTTCCCGGCTGGCTTAAAGCATAAGCTGGCTTTAACGGGTAAAGGGTGAGGCTTAGCAGGACTGCTATTATCAGGGTCTGTGGTAACCTGAGTCTGGACACGTGGAAGCCTCAGCCTCCAGTATTCACTGAGGTAAAATTAGCGTTGGCTAAAAATATACTTTCTCATATGCTCAGCAGACTGGTTGCTAAAAGGTAATAAGCATTATGCGGTAGCCACGGCTCGTTCGTCACATAGAATGCTCTGCCTCCTCCCCTGAAATCCATATCTATGAACGGTTCGTCCACTCCTTCAACCCTTTTACCCAAAACCTTTAGCGGCCTTCTGCAAATACCATTGGGTATGGCGCCGGGCACGGCTCCCCTTTCCCAACCAGGTATGCTGCCATATCTATGGTGGTATTCCGGTAGATGCCTGCTTCCAGCGCCTTCCACCATGCATATTCCATATGGGTTTACGCCAAGGATCCACTCCAGTATCCTTTGAGCAGTTAGCCTCAGCCAGCCATCTCTGAAAAGCTTCGATGCAAGTAGTAGAGCCCATGCTGTCGACAGGTAATAACTATTAGGGCCGACGTGCCAGTCTCCAAAATAGTCGCCTGGTAGGAACCAGACCGTCATGTTTTTATCCTTGTAGCTTATGTAGAACTTAGGTATGTTAAAAACGTTATCGGTCAAAGGCAATAAATAACTATACATGTAGCTCTTAACCGCTCTTTCAACCATTTCCTTGAGCCTTCCACCGGCCAAACAATAGGCTACTAGAGCCGCTGGTATAACTCCCATTTCAACTATATGGAATGGAGGAGGCTGGAGATCATTGTTGAACCAGCCGTTTTCCAGGTATGGCTCCATAGCATCGCATATTCTAGACACTATCGCATCCACCATGTTTCGCGTTTTAACTCCGAGCCGCTCCAACTCTAGCCCAGCCAGTATGAAAGTAGCTAAATTATAGCAGTCAAAAAGGTTGAAACCGCTTCTACCCATTATGTTCTCGATAAGCCGGGAGTAGTGTCTCCAGGCTTTAACCGCTCTAGATTTGAGAAGCTCTGAGACATCTTTTCTATTTCTCTCCAAGATTTTAGAGAGTTTGGCGAAGGCAGCTATACAGTAGCCAGCTGATACAGGCCATGCGTCGTGGCTCACCAGGATTCTAGGGTTTTCCTCTTTTTCTGGAGGCCCCCAGTAGCCAACCCCAGAAATGACCATCATCCTAAACCGTCCGTCACGAACCTGCATTTTTAGTAGAAACCTAGCTCCCCAAAGAGCCTCGTCAAGTATCCAGCCATATGGAATCCTGCTCAGAGGCGTTCCTTCTCTGAGTTCACTGCATGTTAGTTTCTCGAAAGCGTACGCTAACGCATAGACGGCGTGCGGCTGATAACCGAGATGCTTGTTGTAATCACCTGCCTCATGCCAGCCTCCTCTTAAGTCTATATGATCACCTTCTGGTGTATAAGCATCGTCTAAGTGACAGGGACCGTGGAGACCGGGAACCTCGCAGCCACATCTCTGGTAATAAAAGAACTTCGCTGCAAGCTCCAGAGTGTTGGTAAACGGTGTTCTACACAGCTTAAACGGAGGCGATTCAGTCTCTGAAACTCTTACTCTGTACCATCCTGGTCTAGCCAGACCCGTGAAATCACCCATCAGATATGTTCTACCCCAGGCCTCTCCAGCAGGTCTAAGCATTCCTTTAAAGACCGGTGTTCTCGACCAGGCTGAAATAACTTCAAACCATCCAGGTCTTCCCGACTCAACTAGGAACCTTTTTACACCGTTGAGGGAATAGCCGGATTGGCATACAAGTATTTTAGCTGTCAGACTCCTCACCCGCCCTTCTCCTACACCTGTTTTTCAAGGCCTTTTAACGGATTTTTGTATATATTGCCTTTGCTAAGATCTCTGGTTTCTCGACGTTCAGTCTAATTACACGCCCGTCTCTAAGCAGAAGCAATACCTCTTTCGGTAGAACCCTTAGACCCCCCACCTCAGAGTACTCAACCCAGTATATCCAGCTGACCGGCAGCGGCGTCCAAACGGGTCCGAGCATAATCTCTATAACAAGCCTATCCTCAAACAGGTAAACCTGAATATCTCTTCCCTTAAACTGTTCAACTAGTCTGTTCATCCTATACATCCTCTCGACGCCAGTATATGGACTCGCTTAGGTGGAATCCCAGGTTTTATAGCAGCTGTAGCTTTGATGACCCAGCTAATCAGCGTGTATCAGGAGCTAAGCCTAAGCGTGCATCCGGGATCTATATCAGCTTTATGGGCTTATTAAGCTTCGATAAAAGCACTATTCTCGAGTTCACTGATCCATCAATTATTTTGTACCCCGTCTTCTCGGCGAGTTTTCTCCCGAACTCCAGCACTTCACTATACCTGGGCATATGATGCTTTGTAAGCCTATGTCTGAAAAATCCTACATCCATGGCAGCCTTGGGCTCAACATATGTAGGCTGAGCCCTTTCCACGAGTTCAGCGTATCCATCTATGTTATCCATATTAAGCCCCTTAACCAGCGTCAGCCGCATAACTGTTGGAACATTGAATGATTGAAGCAGGTCAAGGGTCTCCATAAGGCTTCCCCATGCCTTATTCGGAGGTATTAAGGGCCTAGTAACCTTTCTGAAAGTCTCGGGATCTGGTGCTACAACACTCACATAAAGCTGTGACGGCTCTCTTTCAAGTCGTTTAAGTACATCAGGCCTAGTCCCGTTGGTTACTAGGAAGACCGTTTTAAACCCGTGCCTGAAATAGGCATCTATCAGCTCGCCTATCCTAGGATACATCGTTGGCTCCCCGGTTAGGCTTATGGCGGCATGTATTGGCCGCATAGCCTCTTCCAGCATCAACGGATCTACCCGAGGATTGCCCTTAAACCCGCTGAGCATCCTCCTCCATTCTATTAAGCTATTAACCACAATGTCCTCCGGCTCATCAAACCCTTGGAAGCTTAGCTCGTCTATTTCGATCCCCAGCTCCTCAGGATGCGGCCTCCAACAGAACACGCATCTCTCGTTACAGAATATGGTAGGGGACATCTGGAGGCATCTATGGCTTGGAATTCCATAGAATTTCTGTTTGTAACAGTACTCTCTGCCTCTAGTAACTAAGGATTTTCTCATCCAATGACAGGGTTTAACTACAGCTACTCTACCTACAAAATGGTATTTACGCTTAAAATACTCCCTTCTAAGGGCTTCTATAGGTTTTTCTCTCATTCTTTCTTCTCGAAAAGCCATGGGAAGAGCTCCCTCAGCTTCTTTTTACCCTCTTCAGTGGCTTTATCAGGGCTCCAAGGGGGATCCCATGTAAGCTCAACCTCTACGTCCTCTACATTCTCCAGCTTTCTAAGCCGGTCCTCAACCATTTTAACTACATAGTAGGCCATGGGACAGCCGGGCGCGGTCATCGTCATAACAACTTTTATCTTTCCGTTCTCTACCAATACATCATACACTAGCCCAAGATCATAGATGTTTATCGGTATCTCCGGGTCGTAGACTTCTTTTAAAGCCTCTATAACACGTTTTTTATCCATGCCTAATTCTTTTTATTCAGGATGCTATAAGCTTTCCCATGCCGGTCTGTGTCAACTGCTATCTAGCCAGGAAGGCTTAAACGGTTTCAGAGAATAAATTTTAAACAGGGACTCGGCTAGATTTATTTCTCTGGATATGAAAGTCCTCGTCGTAGCTGTGACGGGTGTCGCAGGAAAAACGGCCGTGGCGTCAGGGATTGCCAGGGGCTTGTTAATACGGGAGGCAGACGTGGGTGTAATGAAACCTTTTAGCATACATGACTGGTACATGGATTACGATAACTCGGCTATAAACCTTAAGAGAAGAGCTGTATTCTCCCGTGATGCTCTCAGGCTGGCCGAGGCAGCTAAGCTGGATGAGCTTCCTCTGGAACTGTTGAACCCTGTGCATGGCGTGACGCTGCCTCCATCAGCTAGTTACCTGCTTAAAGGCTTTACCGCTCATTACTTCTCCCTTCTTTCCAACCTGATGAGCCGCATGGTTCTTGCCAGAGTTAGTCTTAAAGGCGATGTTTTCCTGAACATTTATCTGGTGAATGAGGAACCTCTGCTGAAGGGATATGTAGAGGAAAGTCTTCCTTTAAGGATTTTATCCCCTAAGACGGGCATTCAGGTTAAAGTATCTAGTTCACGACAACTTCAATCAGCCATAAACCTCTATGGAGCTAAAGCGGTAGTTTCATGTTTTAAGGTTCTCTCTAGAATGTTCAGTTACTTAATAGTTGAAGGATTCGCAGATGTTGCCACCCCTCCTTTAGGGCTTCATGGTTTCGACCTTGTGCTGACCGTAGCGCCAGGCTATGTTCTAGTGTATAATGGCGATAAGTATTTGAAGGCAACCGAGGTTCTCGGAGCTTTCAGAAGCAGTGAGCTAAAGGTTCGTGATATAGTTGAAGTGATACGGCCCAGTAGGGTGTTCAAGATACCGCCTATAGCTTCAAATATGATAAAAGAGTATGATAGTCTAGCATTAAGACTTGAAGATCTAGTAGAGTACATTATAGATCTCGAGGATAAGCTATTCGTAGGCTAGGTCACCACAATTTCTGTAAAAATCGTTGCTAGAACCTAGCCATAACTCTTATCTTGTCCATGAACCTTTTCAATCTGGGTTTCCAGGCTTCACCGACCGACGCTACGACGACTATCTCTGATATTTCACCGCCGAGCCTCGAGACGAGGTTTATAGCTGCCTCTACGGTCCGTCCAGTCCTAAGAACACTTGTTGTTATTAGAATACGGTCGCCTTTCCCGACAGCCCCAGCAGGCACATACAAGGCCGCTACGAAAGGCGGGCTATCGGTGAAGAAAACCTCCTCTACATGGTCACCACCCACTCTCCTTTCCCTACTGCAGACTATTAAGAACGAATTAGTTACTGAGGCGATCAGCGACGCCAGCGGAATACTGTCTAAATCCAATGAAAGCACCTTGTTCCAGCCCGTCTCCTCAAGTAGTACAGTGTAAGCTAATAGCTTAACTATCGACGGATCATGGAGTGTCTGGGACATATTTAGGAAACCTCGAGGATCCCGGATAAGGTTCTTCTCAAGTATTTTTTCAGTATATCCTAGTTGCCGTATCTTTCTCATGATTTCCAAGGCTCTGTAGGGGCTGGGCGCCATTCCCCCTTTAATATATCTGGCAAGGACAGATGCCGGTATCCCCAGTTCCTTCTCTAGTTCTCTGTATTTATAATGTTTCTTTATCGCTATCAGCTGTTCCACAGCTGCCAACCGCACCTGTATTTTCTCTCGTTTACTCAATAGTCGTCTCATCCAGCATCCTAACTATTTTGTTAATACAGACTATTAAATTCTTTCAAAATTAGTCTAAACCAACGGATCGGCGCCAAACACCTTCGGCAATGCTTAAATCTGATGGTATGACGACTATCTAGATACCTAACCTTTTAGCAGTAATGGATATAAGGGGGAGCAACCTTCTTCAACTCTGGCATCGGTCCTAGATTGGGGGAATAATATTGGGTTGGGTTAAGATAATCGAACTTAAAAAGCCAAGCCTTAAAGATGTTGTCTTAATCCAGGGTCTACCCGGCC
>CAYSTQ010000096.1:0-6972 GCA_964433855.1 uncultured Thermoproteales archaeon | reverse complement strand
GTTGAAGAGGGAGGCTACATACCTCATGTTGACCATAGGGTGCCGCCAGATGTTACGTACGAAAACTATCTATACTATATAAAACAGAAAAGAAAGATAATAGGTCTAACCGAATAGAAGATGCGTTAGTTAAGCATCCTCTGTTAGGCGTCGTCATTAATAGAGTAATTGTTGCCGAAGACTGGTGAAACGTGGAAAAGCTTATTTTAAACGTTTCTCAAGTAAGCTCTGGTGTCAACATTGGCTTTGACAACCAAAAAATATATCGGTGTCATAACGCTTAGCCTGACCCTGACATCAATTGTTTTAATTTATTACTTAGCGATGTATATAGTTGGCGGAATGGATCTAACACTGGACACCGTCATAGTGTATTTTCAGGCCCTTTTCGGAACAGTGTTTCTCTTCACGCTGATCATTCTCGTTAGACGTCTCATGCGGAGAATACGCTAGACGTTCTCAACAGTGATCGTCTTCACCGGTTTCAGCTCGAACACTTCTATTTCGGCTCTAATAGGCTTAAACACGCCGCCCTCGTCGGTGTAATATATCGTTAGCCTGGCAGCCTTATCGGAGGCGCCCTCAGCATTAGATTTTTCCACAAGCATTCTTGCCAGTCTAGCCCAGTTTTCCCGTGATTTTTCCCTGCTCTCCTCATCAGCCGCCTTAGAATAATATGTTCCGTAAAACCATCTTTTAGCCCTGAATATGGCTCCTCTACACGTCGGGGCTATCTTGCTACGCCAAACCTTTTCCCCAGTCATGGAGTCACACCCCTTTCCTTCCATCAACCATATGAGCCGGTAAACAATATATATGTAGCGTGTAG
This sequence comes from uncultured Thermoproteales archaeon, assembly GCA_964433855.1. Taxonomy (GTDB): domain Archaea; phylum Thermoproteota; class Thermoprotei; order Thermofilales; family CAYSTQ01; genus CAYSTQ01. Next base: position 6,143 of record CAYSTQ010000096.1, on the reverse strand, counting down.
AGGAATCGACGGCTTAACAGTAGCCAAAGAAGTTTTCCGCAAAAACAGCTTCGGAAATACCCGGTTTAACGTAGGCAAACAGATATAACCGTTAACTGGAACCTTAAACCTGCTCATCAAATGGAGGGTGAATAAACAGATGTTAAAGCTGGGCGTTATAACGGATGAGATATCTCAAGATCTCGAATACGCGTTAAAGGTTATGAAGGAAATAGGTGCTGAATACGCTGAGCTTCGCGGGGTCTGGGGAAAGAACATAATGCGTCAAAGCGATGAAGAGGTCAGGGAGGTTAAAAGGCTCCTCGAAAAATACGGTGCGCCAGTCTCAGTGCTGGCGACGCCCTTCCTTAAAATACATGTGGATAGCGTCGACGATTACAGGGAGCATCTAAAATATCTTGAAAAGGCCATAAGAATAGCTAAGTTTCTTGATACAGATAAGATCAGAGTGTTCAGCTTCTGGCGCAGACCTGACAGATCCAGGTGGCTAGACAGAGTCGTTGACGCCCTGAGAGAATTCGGCGACATAGCTAGGGATGAGGGCATAGTACTAGTGCTTGAAAACGAGGCCTCATGCATGGTCGCAACCGGAGCTGAAACCCTTGAGATCATATCCAGGGCTGGGGTTCCAAACCTTAAAGTCATATGGGATCCCGGTAACGCCTATGCGGCTGGGGAAACTCCGTATCCCGACGGATACCTTGCCATAAGGAACCACGTAGTACACATGCACGTGAAGGACTGCGCCTTGATTAACGGCAGAAAACGGTGGGTGGCCATAGGCAGCGGCATGATAGATTACGTGTCGCAGTTCAAGGCGTTAGTTAAAGATGGTTATGACGGGGTAATATCGCTGGAGACCCATTATAAGATAGATGATAACCGTGAGGCAGCCACCCGCGAAAGTTTTGCAGGCCTGTTAAGAACGTTAGAGAAGGCTTTTAACAGAGGTTAGGCAATGAATACGATGTTGACTAGTGGACATGCCAGCCAGTAATATATAAATTAGGGTTCAGCCTGTAAATTCCAGGCTGATCTGCTGGATGGATGTGAGGTGAATTATACTCTATGAGCGCTGCAACGTTACAGAGAGAGCTAAGAACACGACTGCCGAAGGTAGTGTTTAACATAGTGATAGCGTTGTTCTTCTACATAATAAGCGGGATAATACCGTCGATAGCAGGAGACGTACAGTTGCCTGGGATAGAGATAGAGCCTTTCAACAGGGTCAGCTGGCTTCTCTGGGCTTCGCTGACCGTGATAGCTCTGCTTTTCGCCGTCAGAGCGTTTTACGACATATTGGCGCTTCTAGACATAGTGGTCGACATATTCCTAGGAAGGTTTGGGTCGACTGAGGCCAAACCTCTAAAACGGGTTCTAAAGGATCTAACGATGATCTTCCTGGTAATAATCCTTGCAGCAGCAATAGCCCCCGTTACAAGCGGCGTCCCGGTAGTAGGCTATTACCTAAGGCTTCTAGTGAGCGTGGGCGCCCTGGTCATGCTTATCTTCCTAATATATGACATGGGGAGAATATTCTATAGAGTTGTTGAGGAGAAGACCGATTCCCTGGCCGAATGGATCTCGAGCATAGGTAGCTCCAAGGAGAGATCGGAGGGAGAGTAAGCTTGGACAGCAGCTACCTAATATATGTGCTAGTCTACTTACTCACGATATTTCTAGCCCTTTCCGAAACCCTTCCCGTATCCGTCTCAGCCCTTGTAGGAGCGCTTTTCATGGCATGGTTTGGGATCAACGGAGGGCTCTTCACATATGAGGAGGCCTTCAGCTTCATTGATTTAAAGCTTACAATCCTGCTTCTGGGGATAATGATAGTTGTGGAAGTGGCTAGCCGCAGCGGCATCTTCAGGCTGATCAGCCTATATACGACAAAGCTGGTCGGCAACAGCCCCCGTAAACTCTTCATAACGCTTTGCTTCCTGTCAGCTGCAGCCTCCCTCTTCCTGAGCGATATAGCTGCCTTCCTGATGGTTTCAGCCACTGCAGTAACTATATCGAAATTCCTCGGCTATGATCCACGCCCATTCCTGATATCGGCGGCTCTAATGATAAACCTGGGAGGCACCGGTGTCCTGATAGGCTCCGTAAGCAACATGATAATAGGGTTGAACGCCGGTATGAGCTTCACCGAGTTCGCCGAGTACCTGCTCCCTTGCGAGCTAAGCCTATGGGTTCTCACCACCGCCATACTGTACTTCTACTTTAGAGACAGGCTTCAAGGAACGCCTAGAGAGATCCAGTACGACGTCTGGGCATCCATAGAGGATAGAGGAGCCGTCTTCAGATCAGCGTTAATACTTGGTGCGCTGATCATCTTCTTCGTAATGGGGGACACTATAGGGGCGCCCACCGAGGCTGTAGCCGTAGGATGCGCCGTTATCGCCCTGGCCACCAGCGGATACGATCCACGGGACGTGTTCAGCAGACTTGACTGGGAAACCATCTTCTTCGTGATAGGCTTCCTTTTCGTGGTTAGAGGCCTTGAGAGGACCGGTGTTCTCCAGGAATTCTCAAGCTGGATCATGGGACTCGCATCAGGCAGCGTGCTGATAATCACCGTTCTAATGCTGTTTCTAAGCGGGATAGTGAGCATCTTTCTAGCGAACATAGCCGTAGCCTTAACGTTCGTGCCCACAGTGAAGCTACTCGACGTAGCCAATAAGAAACCCATCTGGTCCGCGCTGGTGCTGGGAACAAACCTAGGCGGCGCCACGATGCCTGTAAGCAGCGTCGTCCTAGTTATGGCGCTGGGGGTGCTGAAGCAGGAAGGGATCTCCATCGACCTCGGCGAAGTCACCAGGATCGGCTTCATAACGAGCATGATCCAGATGGTTTACGCCGCAATATATTTAATATTCTACTTCCGATTGGTGATATAATGGCATCCAAGGTCTCCGATTGGGTAGAGAGAATAAAAGATCGCAAATTTAAACATTTCAAGGAAAGCTACGAACACGAAAAAGAGAAGATCGAGGAAGCCATGGGTAAACCCAGGATAACGATAACCGTGGAGATGCCTGAGGGATACAGAGGCCAGGAAAAGGATTTTAGAGAGCTTGAAACAGACAAGGAGTTCCTAGACGAGGTTGAAAAGCTCGTTAAAAAGGAGCTTGAAAGGAAACGTAAGAATAGACACTCGGAGGAATAATCCGGCTAACCGGCCCGTATCGAAGAGTCGGCGGCTCTATCCCCGTATTTAGGAAAGCGGTTTTCCCAGACACGCCGTCCAAGCCTTTATCAAAGCGGTTTTTTCACCACAGTTCTCTGCCCTCATTATGGTGTCAATGTATCGGTCAAGTATCCTGGCTGAAGACTCTCCAAAAAGCCTGCTATAGTGGGAAAGCAGCTCGTTTCTCATATGATCCAGCGTGATCCTCTCCGGCAACGTTCTAGCTATAGCTAAAGCTATAGAGGAAGCGTTTCTCCTGTCTTTCATGGCGTCAAGAAGGCTGGAGAAGAGGGATACCGCCGTCTTAACATTCCTAGACGTGAACTCGCAGTATACGTTAATCCACGGCTTGTTTACAACGCTAAGCCTCTGTAACCCGGCCTCGTGCAGCGCCATGAAGAGATCCGCGGCCTCGGAAAGCCGGGAGTTCGAAACTATTACCCTGAGCTCAGCCCCGATCAGCGTGAACTCGAAAGGAGACTTGGAGTTCGGGTCCTCATATCTCAGCTTCAGAATACCTGAAACATTAGTGTTCAGATTAACGCATAGCCGCCCTCCCCTTTTTAGTCTAGCCTCTACCACCGAGGCCCTCACCGTTATATCCTCTGAATAGGGTTCCAGAACACTTATGATGCTTACAGCCCTCCTTGGGAGTTCAGGAGTAAGTATAAACAGTATAGCCAGTATCACGGCTAGCGCTAAATCCCCTGAGCTAAGAGGAATGTGGAAAACCGTCATCATTAAGAACACGGATACAACTATGGAGATCGATATTATTATACCTGCAGAGCAGGCTAGAGTAAAAGCTTTAGTATACCTGCAGCCGCTCCTAGACGTTATAGGCCGTAGTCCAAGGGCGTTTAGATAAGCGTTTTTAAGCTTTTTTACCGGGTCCAAAGCATTTTACCCCTGTTTAAAACAGCCCTTATCGCAGCTATATAGCTTCTCCTCTCAACACGCTCCTCAGCGGCGGTACTGCTCCATACAAGGTACTTATCCCCGTCCAGAAACTGCGAATACACTTCTGCACCTATTTTCACAAGTCTGTTTCTAACCAGAGGAGCTTTTAGATCTAAGCCGTCTAATGCTTTCTTAGCCACGTATACTTTTTCAACCCCTAATTTTTCAGCGAGCCCTATAGCCGCCGAGACCCCATATAATTTAGCGTCTTCATGTATCTTTCTGAAACGGCCGCTAGCCAGCCCTATAAAATCAACGTGTAGAACCCTCGAGCCCCCGTAAAGGCATTCAAAGGTTTTCACATGGCCTATCCGCCGCCCATTATACTCTATTACCAATATATGTGTATATGGATCTCTAATGTACTCATGTATGGCCCTGCTCTCCTCTATCGATATACAGGTCCCAGAGTAGTTGCCTATAAACAGGTCCTCCACAGTCCTCCCCCACAGTTTATACAGGAGGCTTCCATGCAGCGGTTTAAGCCGTGAAATAGGGTTATCGTGAACACCTATTCTGAGATAAACATCCTCTAACTCCTCTAACGCCTCGAAAACCAGGCTTTGAACTCCCCACTCCAGCCCTTTCAACGCCTTATTAATAGCTGTTCTGGCTATTAAGCTGAGTCTTCCAGGAAGGTCACGGACCGTTAAGTCAACCACCGTCTTCCTTAAAGCTTGATCAACAGATTCACCGTACCTAAATACATCCCTCCCAGCTTTAAAGCAAAGACTTCCCTGCTCATCTCTTTCCAAGTCCAACCTTTTTAAAATGAAATAAAGTTCCTGTACAGGATAGCAACGAGTCCCCTTAATCAACATAATCTTTTGCCTATTGGTTAAAGCATCCCAAAGATCACTGCTTAAACTTCTCCGTCTTTTTAAGGCATAAATAAGGCTTTCAGGGATTCCCGATAAATCAAGCAACGGGTCATATTCAAGTATTAGCCGAACCCTTCGTTTCGTGAACCAGGGATAAACGACTTTAAGCTTAATCAGGTAGTCAGGCTCGTGCTCGACAACGTCTTCCTCCAGGCTAGCCCTAGGTATAAGCACCGTGTATTTCGTGTCGGAGCCTACGGTTACCCGTCCCAAATCTTTCAAACACTGAACGACTTCAAGCACCATGCCTAGAAACTCTAATTTAACATATGATCTTGAGTAGACGGCCTCGGAGGAGCCTAGACGCGCCCATCTCGTTATAGGTATCCGCCCAACCGGATGATAAATCACGGTTAGCTTGAATCCCTCCCTTATGAATGCCTCTCTGCGGAGTACCTCTTTAAGGGTCTGGCCTAGATTGAATACCTGAACTAGCCGCCTATAATCCGTGACCAGTTCATTCAGATCCACATTAATCTTTAGACGTTTCAAGACGCCCACTTTCGCAGAGATAAATATCTTAGTATAATGTTTGTAGTAAATAGTTAATATATTGTAACTACTAACAATATTTAGTGTAAAACGGGTTAAATTTTCAATTGATTTAGTGCTTAGCAGTTAGACGTTTACAAATAGTTCATCTTCTACCCTCTTACAGTTAAAGATCTAGGATGCCAATATCTAAAAATATTGAATAGTTCCCAGTTAAACAATGCTTTAAAACATCCCATGGAAAAAGGGGCGGGATCAGGAGACTATGTTGCCTTCAATAACACCATTGCTAACTTGACCCCGAGCATAGGGTGTTTTAAAAGCTTCTTAGCGATAGTCAACATGTTTATGCCATTTGCCAGGTCAACCACCTCTTCTGGCGAAATAGCCTTTGCAAGCGCATCCAGCTCCCTATCGGAAAGCTCCTCTATAGCTCTCTGGGCCTTCAAGCTGTCCTTTATCCTCTTACCCCAGTACTCGCCGTATCTCTTTACGTAGCCACTTAGGTTAGCTGCCGACAAATCATCCTTCTCTAAAGCGCCAATAGCTGTCTCGCTAGCTATCCCTCCGCCAGCTATGGACGAATGTATCCCGCCGCCTGTTAAAGGTATTACTTCGCC
>CAYSTQ010000095.1:0-7051 GCA_964433855.1 uncultured Thermoproteales archaeon | reverse complement strand
CCTCGTATTTGCCCGGCATCCAGTTGTCCGCAGGTATTATGTAGCCAAGCTCATCATTGCCTAGCCCAGCCACGACTTTACACTGGCCGTCAAGCACTCCCCTCACCTCCATCCCGACTCTTGGAAGGGCTTCACCCGGAATAGTAGCTATCGTCACCTCACCTATCCTAGCCAAGTTAACCTCCGTCAGCACCTGCCCGTTGACGAAGGATCTTTTCAGGACTCCCCTCTTGCTGGCAGTAATGAACTTCGGGTTTTCGACCGGTAGGCCGAACTCGCGTCTCGCGAGCCAGATCCTCTCCTCCCTGATCTCCTTCTCATGCCTCATGCTGTCGAGGACCCCTTTAGCCAGTTCGCCGCCGACGCGCTCCGCCTCCTCGAAGCTCCTAGCCTTAACATCCGGGGTCAGCATCCCGCCTAGCGGCCCGTTTATGAACACGGTTGTGCCGCCGATCTCCTTCTCCAGCTTTAGCCTTAGGTAGTGTACGTAGTCTGATGTGATCAGCTTGTTGTCGTTTGTTAGGACCTCTGGGTGGCAGGCGAAGTTGACCACGGTGGCTACCGTGCGCCCGGCTTCGCTGTAGAACCTGAGCGTTGAGAGATACCGGTCGACGAGCCCTGGGTTCCTCCCGTTCCTCACTATGCCCTTTGGCTCAACCCAGGTCCACGAGTATTTAGCTTTGACGCGCACCATGTTGCCCACGGCCTTGTCTACGGCCTCGACCAGCTGGTAGCCGAGCCGCTCCATGTACTCCTCGTCCACCCCGGTCGTGTACTCGTCGGGGCCCCAGAGGCCTAGCGTGTCCGGGCCTGAATGGGTATGCGTGCAGCAGAAGATTATCTCTTCAGGCCTTAGCCCGTGGGCCTTCGCCGCCGTCCTCCTTGCAGGGTCTAGAAACTCCTTGAAGAGCCCGAGCAGGTCTACGGAGGCGAGCACTATGTGGCTGTCCCCGAGCCTGACGGCTACAGCTGAAACATATAATTTGTCGTGGACGCCCTCACTCGGCCTATTAGGGCTGAAACCAGCTAGGAAGACTCTACCGGAGGGAGTTATGTCTACCCGTGAGGCTCCCGCTTCGAACAAGCCGCATCAACCCCTCAGGTATATATTCCTAATATAAATTAAATATTTATGGGTGGTTAACGTTGACCGAGCTGAAAGGCGTTGTGCTCGCCGCTGGCAAGGGAGAGAAGGCGGCCCCCTTCAGCCTAACCAGGCCTAAAGCCATGATACCCGTCGGCAACAAGCCTATTATCCGGCATGTGCTAGACGGGTTTAAGGCCGCCGAGGTCTCTGAGGCCGTGGTTGTAATAGGCCATCTAGGGCAGCAGGTTAAGAGCTACGTTGAATCCGTTAAGGACGAACTCGGGCTGGATGTTAAATACGCTGTTCAACCCGAGCCGCTAGGCACGGCTGACGCCCTCCTCAGGGCAATGGAGCTGGTCGAGGGCGGCGACCTGCTGGTGGCCTACGGCGACGTGGTTACAGCCCCAGGGAACTACGTTAGGTTAGCCGAGGCTCTCAGGGAGACCGGGTTTGCGGCAGTTGCTGTCTCAAAGAGGCAGGGGAGCAATGACTTCGCTGTCGATATTGAGTCCGGCAGAGTTAAATCGGTGAAGTGGTGGGGTGAGTGGGGGTTTAGACTGGCGGGACTGTTCGCGTTCTCGGAAGAGGCTGCGCGCTACGTGGAGCGTAACCCGGGGGTTATGAGAAACTCATCGATAGGGATAATGCCGCCGATGGAGGCCGAGCTAGCCCAGTCCGTGGACGATATGGCCAGCTCAGGCAGGAGGGTTGCGGCCGTCGCCGTGGAGGGCTATTACGAGGATGTCGACTTCCCCTGGAGCATTCTTCGCGCGAACATGGGGTACTATAGATACATGGCGTCCAAGCTGGAGAGGAATGTTCTGCGCGGGGACGCCCGTATCAGCGAGACGGCCAAGGTCCAAGCCCCAGTGTACATGGAGGAAGGGTCGTACATAGGGGATAATGTGGTAGTGCGTCAGCCGGTGTTCATAGGGAGGAACACATGTATTGATAATGGGGCTGTGCTTGAGGGCGGCATTATAGGTGACAACACCCTCGTGGAGGACTACTGCTACGTTAAAGCGGTCGTGGGCAGCCACGTGAAAATAGGGCATGCAGCCGAGGTCTTTGGCGTCGTGTTTGACAGGACGTACATAATACACTACAGCGAGGTGGCCGGTGTAATAGGGGAGAACGTGGACATAGGCGCCGCCACTGTTGTGGGAAGCCTCAGGTTTGACAGCGAGAAGCAGACGGTCAAGGTGAAGGGCAAGAGGTTCCCCGCGGAGAGCGCCGCCTTCATAGGCGACTACTGCCGGACCGGCGTGAACGCCATAATAATGCCCGGTGTAAGGGTCGGCCCCTACAGTATAGTTGGTCCGGGCGTGATCCTCTACGAGGACCTAGAGCCAGGAAAAATGATATTGGTGAAGCAGGAATACGTTAAACGCGACTGGGGGCCGGAGAGATACGGCTGGTGACCGCCTTCATAGGGCAACAATAGCCCTGTTACGTCTCCGGGAAGAACGGGTTGGACCAGGCGACCCCTCCATCCCTATCGACTACCTCGACTCTGACATACCTGCTGCCGAGCTCAGCCTCGATCCGGAAACCAACCAGTCCCTCCGGGACCCGTTTAGCCATGGCCTTTATCCGGCCAGCCTCAACAAAGACCTCTTCACGTCCCTCCTCCTCAACTATCTCAACACTGTCCACTACCCGTTCAAGACGGCTACGGCCCTCAAGGCTCCTCCAGGCCTCCACAAGGTTTCTAAGCATCTTAAGGCTAACGCAGAAACCCCTACCGTTGTAGCTGACGAGGTTTATCCTGGACACTGGAGTACTCTCTAGGCTGACCCCGCTGGCATTAAGCTCAAGCCTGAGTATCCTGGGGCCGGTGTTCGAATAGAAGCGGCCGTCTCTCAGAGCCTTTAACACAGAATTCTCGTCTAAACCGTCTAGCCGAAGCCATACCCAGCCCCCGTCCGAGTCAAGAGGAGGAGCGGTGTAGCGGTGGGCGTCGTCGACGGCTAGCCCCCACCTTCTCAGCCCGGCTGACAGCAGGTTGTCCCAGTGTGTGGTTGAGTAGCCCTTGGCGACCTCTACGTCGCAGCCGGTGTTGTATACCTCGATCCCTATGTATCCGTTTAGAGACGTTAAGTCCTCGTGTACGAGGCTAGACCAGTAGGGGTGAGCTATGAAGACTAGGCCTCCGGCCTCGTTCACGGCGTCTATGAACTCCTGGGGATCCCCTATAGCCAGCAACTCCTGATCCCTTACGCCTAGGGCGACCAGGTGGTACGAGGCGCCCAGCACGCCTCTGCCCTTAGACGCCTCGACGCCGGGTATGGTTAGCCAGTCCCCATTCTCTCCGACCAAGGTTATTTTACTGTGGTCGGTTAGCGAGATTACCCTGTAGCCTCTCGAAGAATAGTATTCAACAACTTTCTCGGGCTCCAGGCTCCCGTCCGAGGCCCTTGAGTGACAGTGCAGTGCCGCCTTAACCCATAATCCCTCGGAATCCACCATTAACATGCTCCTCACACGCTAACACCTGACTGTTATCCTTTAAAAGCTTATTCTTATCTAGGGAACAGCTATCATGTTCCTTGCGGCTAAACGTCTATATATCTTGGAGGCTAGGCTCCTGGAACGCGTCTTAACGAGAATAAGGCTACCGGCGTCCTCTATAATCAGGCCTTCCCGAAACCTAGCCAGCACCTCTAGGGCCTCCCTTCTAGCCGGAATAACGAAGAAACCCTCCGGATCCCTGCGTCTGAGAACATCGGCGCTCACAAAGACCACCCGGTGACGACGGGGATAGCTATATGTGTCGATATTCCCTATTTAAATAGAGAGTTCTCGTCTCTTAATGAGAATCATAGAGAAGATTGATCTAGAAAATCTTATTAGGCTTGATTATCTTAATGGCTAAGAGGGTTCTTCTACAGGGTGTCGATGAGAAACTATATAGTGAGGCCGGGGCGGCTGTTCTAGGGATAACGGTCGGTGAGGCTATTAACAGGGGCATTAAAAGAGTGGCTTAAAAACCTGTGGCGGTAGGGAAGGAGAGCTTATTAAAACTAGGTAGAGAGGTGCTAAGGAGGACACCCGTGTTAGTTCCTAGGATACCCATGGTTTCTAAAAGATAAAGCATGGGCAACCACTTGAGCTTTCCCCCCACTCTTATCAACGAGAAAACACATGCTGCCCACAGGGGGTGTTTACCCGGTCAGGCTTTTGTCCTTGACAGTTGAGGTCGAAATACCTGGAATACTTAGGAGACGGGTTAAAGCATATGTACATCCTCCAGTACTAGAGAGCTTACTGGTAGAAGATTACTGAATCTATTTAGTACATGACTGGAACCCTCTAAAACCACCTATGTATCCCTTTACGATTACCTCAAATTTTAGGATAGGTCTTATCAGGAAGGAGCTGGCCTCTGATTTTCTTGAGCAGTAGGACTGCTAGTAAAACGCATAGTAGGGCTGTAAGGGTTCCTAAGCTTGCCGTCACTGGGCCTAATGTGGAAACTCTTTCTAGGCTTACCAAGACTTTGAGCCCAGCCTTGAAGGCTTCTACATAGTCACCGTTGCCGATATAGACTTGGGCCCTGTCCAGTGTTGATTTAAGGGGAGGCGAAAACAGAGTTAGGGGCCATGAAAGCTCTCCGAGCCTGTTTTCAGCCTCGTCGACAACGGATTTGGCAACCTGTTCAGGGCCGGGAAAGTACTCTTGGAGCTGGGCGACCGCCTGCAGGTAGCATGGATTGAACCTCATGACCTGGCTCCGGGAGCTAAGGGCATACCACTGGTAAACCCATATCATGGGGTCTGCCTCGGCCAGCATGACCCAGTTCCTGGAGTACCCTGTGTAATCCGCGTACACGCTTCCGTCGACCCTGGTCGCGAGAGGCGGATCAGCTGTGAAGCCACGCCATATTTTCTCCCTATAAGTTTGCGCTAGTCTTTCTAGGTTGTCTTTCTCGAAGACTATCCCGTGCCTGTAGGCCAGCATAAGGAACTCTAAGTCGATGGCGCCATGGCTTATGTCCTCGTAGGGGGAAGTACCCAGCTTATATCCCCAGACGTAGCATCCGTCATCTGTCCGGAGATAAAACTTGAAAAGCCGAGCCATCCGCTCAGGCCTCTCTAGATATTCAGGGTCTCTAAGGATTTCGTTGAGCTTAAGCTCGGCTATGCCCAGCGCAGCGAACCTGTTCGTGACGGGGCCGACGACGTCCCCGCTGGGCGAGTCCCAGTAATACCCCATTTCTGAGCCGACTGGTGTCCAGCAGTCATGGTACCGCTTAACGATCGCTTCAACAAGGCTGAGGTAGGTCAGCGCCTTTTCTCTTAGGCGGTTGCTTGAGTTTAACATGGGGTCTGAGAGAACTGCCTGCACGACGTCCATTAAAGCAGTCGACAAAACGCCGTCCCACACCCCGAACTCCCTGTAACCTTCCCTTTCATACCTCGGATTCCCATAGGTACGGTTGTAGTTTCCCCAGCTGGGGATGCCGTCCCCGTTGACGTCACTGTAAGAGTATAGATGGTCGCATCTGGCGACAGCCCGTTCAACCCATTTAACATCCCTGGTGAGCCTGTACGCTAAGATGTACGTCCTTATCTCGTACTGGACGCCCCACGCGAAGAACCCGGGATCGTAAGGCCTCTTCTCCAGTCTTTCCGAGTAACTCTCCCATACCTTATCGAGCGACTCCTCCAGGAAATCCTTGACCGCCGCTTTCCTGATCAATACGTTTCCTGAGGCGTCGAAGGCGGCCTCCACATCCCGCATAACATACATGTTCCGATAAACATACGCTGTGGAAAACGCTGAAAGAAGCATCATAATGGTTACTACAAGGGCGGCAACGGAAAGCCTATCCATAAAGGATAGAGTAACGTTGGTTAAGATAAGCTTTAGCTTACGGCAAACAGGTACAGGTAGCCGCTAGCTCAATCCTACCGTTGGCTGAGCTTGTTTTTAGCCTTTATGAGCAGGCCTACCACAGGTATGGCTACAGCTATTATCAAGCCTGTTTCGGTTAGGCTGGGTCTAAGGCTCTGAGGGAACGTTACCCCTTCTGCCTCAGCTAAGCTAATCCTACCTCCACCTACGCCGCTGTAAGTCACGATTCCTATAGCTGCGGCCCTGGTCAGGTATTTTATGACGGGGGTCGAAGTATAGTCCTCTGACGACCGCCACTAGGATACCGGTGGTTTTCTCGTACATGTATTGCCCAGCCCATCCACGGCCTAGAAGCTTGAAGTCGCTGCCAGTATAGTTGAGCTCAACGAACCAGACGTCTACCCTACCTACCCCGGTTGCGACAGGGTTGCCCCAGTAATCAGCAATCCTGCCAGCTACCTCGTCCGTCACGTTCACAGCGTCGCCCGGATTAGCGGCTCCTATCCACCACGGGACTATGCTTAGGCGTTCCCCGCTGGGCAACCGCGCCTCCCTAGTGTTCAGGTCTATGATCAGCCTGACGCTGTTAGTTAAACGATGGCTCGCTGCTTCAAGCTGCCTGGCTCTGGAGGGGCTCCATTCAATGTAGGCGTCAATAGAGGCTTCAGCTAGGACGGTGCCGCCTTGAACATCTATTATCCTGATGATGTACGTGGCGTTAAGGATCCTGCCGATCTCTTTCCTAACCGAGTACCGTACGTGCACACCGGTGCCGTTCCCGCGTTTAGGCAGGATTACGAGAAGGCCCTTATACTCTGTCTTCTCCCTGTACTCCGTCACGTTAAACTCTTTCGGGTCGTCAACAACTATCACGAGCGCTCCATGCTTCCTCTCCATGTACTCGGCATATTCCCTAAGGCTTGTGAAAAGACGATAGCCCACAAGCAGCGACGGCTCACCTATCCTGTACTTGAGAACAACCCCTGGCTTTATCCAGGACGGCTCGGACACTGCTAGTCCGGATAGGAAAAACGCGGCTGTTAAAGCTGAAACGTACATAAGCTCTACGGCGAACCTCAATCTCATGGCCTCACCCCTACGGCGCTT
>CAYSTQ010000094.1:0-7119 GCA_964433855.1 uncultured Thermoproteales archaeon | reverse complement strand
GTTTTTTTGAGTGAGGCCGGGTCCTACGAGAATAGGAGGAGAAAGTCTTTCCGAAGGCTTATGGCGGCCCTCTACAGAGGGGGGCTTAAGGTGACGGGGTCTTTACAGTGGTTTAGCGATGGGGGCTTGTTCTCGGGAATGGGCGGTAAGGTGATAGGTAGCTTCTGTTCATACCTGTCATACTCAAGGATTGTTAAGCCGGATAGATATGTTATCGGAGCCATGGGGATTCCGGGCGAGATACCGTCGTTGGGCTCTCTGGGCAGGGATTACTGGAAGATTTCTGTAAGGGTTCCTAGACGGCTGGCAGCCAGGATAGAGAAGGGGGAGATGCCTCCGGCTTCATGGATGCTCGTGAAAGCGGCCGAATCCTTCGGGGGTTTTGCCGACGGCCACTCTGTCGCGGCCAGCGGAGTTATTCCTAAAAATGGTTTAGAGGCGTTTATCGAATGTCTGGAAAAAACCGTGGTAGGATGGCCCGGTAAAGGCTCTGGGCTAGGCTTGGACCGCTTCCTTTAGCTCTTCACCAGCCTCTTCAGCTTCAAGCGGGGCTATCGTATCGAAAGTGGCTAGTGTCACATCCTCGGGTTTTTTGAGGACTTCACCTATTCTCGCGGCTATCAGGAGCCTTATTCCTTTTTCAAATGCGGCATCAACTATGCGCTGCGTTATTATCCCGTCGAAGACAACCGCGTACACGCCGTCGCTGTCCTTTATCGTCTGTACAAGGTCTCTCACAGCTGTTCTCTTCAATGGTTGCCAGTTTTCGTCGAACAACACGGCCTCAAGGGTGCCTTCGAGCTCCTTGGTTAGCTGTAGCACCTGTTTAGGCACTTGGGCAGCTGGCTCCGGAGGTATTATCTCTCCTTCTTCCACGGGTGGGGTCGTAGGGGCTGGCTTAGCCTCAACCTTTTCCTTGGGGGTTGGGGGTTTACCCCTTTCTTTTTCAAGGGTCTCCATGTATTCTTCTGCCGGTATCCTGCTTTTGAGCGCCTTGGCTATCTCTTTGCCTGTCAGCTCCTCCACTTCTCTGCCGGGTGGCGCTCTAGCTACGTAGTCTATGTCGGCCTTTCTCATAAGCTCGCGCAGTATCAGTTCGCCGCCTCTGTCCCCGTCCACGAACGCTATCAAGGTTTTACGTTTACTCAGCTCCACTAGGCTCTTAGGTATGGATACTCCTTCTACCGCTATGACGTTTTTGTAGCCGTGTTTAAGCAGGTTTATGACGTCCGCCCGTCCCTCGACCACTATCACTGTGTCGCTTCCGTCGACGGCTGGTCCGGCCGGGAGTTGTTCAGGCCCCCACTTAGTTATCTCGGCCACTCTTACAGCCTTCAAGACCTCCTCGGTTATCTCTTTGGTCTCGACGGCGGTTTTCTCCCATCGGCGTAGGAGTTCTTTAGCTCTCTCAATAATCCACTTTCTCTTTTTCTCTCTTATGTCCTCAATCTTGGTGACCGTGATCTTCGCGTTGTAAGGCCCTACCTTGTCGACGCTTTCTATAGCCGCTGCTATGATTGCCGTCTCAACGCGGTCCAGGTTTGAGGGGATAGTCACCGAGCCTATGCTTTTACCCCCCTTGTTTTCTAGTTTAACCTTTATCCGCCCTATCCTGCCGGTTTTCTGTAGTTCCCGTAGGTCCAGCTCTTCGCCGAGCAGCCCCTCCGTCTGCCCGAATAGCGCCCCTATCACATCTGGCTTCTCGACGATCCCGTCTATCTCTATTGTGGCATGTATTATGTACTTAGCCGTTGTCGATAGTCCACCCATTTTCCTCCACCTTGCGTGCGTCCATCTCTCTATATCTCCTCTCCGTGTTTTTAGCTGGAATAGGAGTGAGTAGGACCAGCTTTCCGCTTAAGTCCCATTATATCTAGAGTACGTCTACTATTTTAACCTAATCCATTTATTAGTCATAGACGGGAATTAGAGCTTTTAACCTTGTTCTGGAGGCTGAGAAGCGGAAAAGTTAAGAGTAGCCATCTGGAAAAGATTCTTAGAGGGGGCCCGTTAGCCCGCCGCAGAGAGCCTAGCGAGGGCGGCGAAGTATCGCCGCGCTGTGAAACTGGGTGTTGACGGCGAGGGGACAGGGCCCCCTTTTAAGGGCCCTGCTGTAGCGGACCCGGGTTTTCCGTCCTTCATTTTCATGGCCGTTAAGGCTCGTCGGACGGAGACCGTAGGCCCGCGGTTGTGCAGGGCCCCTATAATCCTTAAGCAACGCTGAAGTATATTTGTTTGTTTAACCCCCGTTCTGAATGGTCGTTAGGTTTGCGGTCGGTAACGTTTAAATAGATACGTTGCTTTTCAACCCAAGAAGAGGTGGTTTAGGAAATGGAGACTGGGGTCCCCAAGGAGAAGAGGCTTATACTGTGGTTTGAGGAGCTGGACAAGGGTGACGTGCCCCTTGTGGGAGGGAAGTGCGCTAACCTTGGCGAGCTTATTAGAGCCGGGATACCTGTTCCACCTGGTTTCGCTGTGACAGCCTACGCTTACAAGCGGTTTATTGAAGAGACCGGGATAAAGGACAGGATATACAAGATCATAGAGAACACGGTTAAGGAGAAGAAGCCTGAGGAGTATCAGGAGGCTAGTGCCAAGATTAGGCAGCTTATAGAGAGCACTAAGATGCCGGAGGATATAGAGCAGGCCATAAGGACCGCCTACACCGAGCTCAGTAAAAGGGTTGGTAAGGACGCTGAGTTCGTGGCTGTGCGGAGCAGTGCCACGGCTGAGGATCTGCCCGGCGCCAGCTTCGCGGGTCAACAGGAGACGTACCTGAACGTGAAGGGCGCTGACGAGGTAGTTAAGATGGTTCAGAAGTGTTGGAGTAGCCTGTTTACCCCGAGGGCTATATTTTACCGTGAAGAGAAGGGCTTCGCTCACGAGAAAGTCCTTATCAGCGTTGCGGTTCAGAAAATGGTTAACTCTAAATCGGCGGGCGTCATGTTCACTATACACCCGGTTACCGGGGACAGGAACAAGATAGTTATCGAGGGCAACTGGGGTCTGGGTGAAGCCGTGGTCAGCGGCTCTGTGACTCCTGACGAATGGATAGTTGATAAGAATACTCTTGAGGTTCTGGAGGTTAGAACTGCGGAGAAGACCGTTGAATACATTAGGGATCCTGAGACCGGCAAGACCATACATGCGGAGGTTCCGCCTGAGCGGAGGAGCATACCTTGTCTGACTGAGGAGGAGGTTAAGAAGCTAGCCGAGCTTGCCGTGAAGATCGAGAAACACTACGGTACTCCTCAGGACATCGAATGGGCTATAGACAGGGATCTGCCGTTCCCTGAGAACGTGTTCATAGTACAGGCAAGGCCTGAGACTGTATGGAGCACTAAGGCTGGTGAGAAAGCCATGGAGGAGGCAAGGGCGGAATCCACCGTGACCGAGGCTAAGCCCGTCATTAGGGGGTTGCCGGCGAGCCCCGGTATAGCCTGGGGTAAGGCTAAGGTGGCGCTTAGCCCTGAGGAGGCCGCCAAGCTGATGCAGCCCGGCGACATACTGGTTACCGTGATGACGAACCCTGACTGGGTACCGTACATGAGGATAGCTTCAGCGATAGTTACTGATGAGGGCGGTATGACCTGTCACGCTGCCATCGTAAGCAGGGAGCTCGGCATACCCTGTATAGTCGGTACCAGGGAGGCTACTAAATTGCTGAAAACTGGCCAGGACTACACGGTTGACGCTAAAACCGGGGTGGTCTACGAAGGCGTTGTTGAATCCATAGCTAAGGCGGCTGAGGAGAAGCCTGCTGAGGGCGCTGCGGCCCTGCCGCCGATAGAGCTCATAATAAGGCCGCCTACCGGCACTAAGGTCTACATGAACCTGGGTGTTCCTGAGAAGATAAGGGACTACAAGAACCTGCCCTTTGACGGTATAGGCCTGATGAGAGTAGAGTTCATAATGGCTAGCTACATTGGTGAGCACCCGCTTTACCTGCTGGAGACCGGTCAAGCTGAGAAGTTCGTTGACAAGATGGCTGAAGGCATAGCTCTGGTGGCCAGGGAGATCTATCCGAAGCCTGTAGTGGTCAGGTTCAGCGACTTCAAGACTAACGAGTATAGGCAGCTTAAGGGAGGCGAGAAATATGAGCCGCAGGAAGACAACCCGATGATGGGCTGGAGAGGCGTATCGAGGTACATCTCGAAACAGTACAGGAAGGCGTTCCTACTTGAGATCGAGGCTATAAAGAAGGTAAGGGAGGAGATGGGCCTAACGAACGTATGGGTCATGGCTCCGTTCGTCAGGACGCTCTGGGAGGCTGAGCAGTTCATAAACCTATTGGCGGAGAACGGTCTTGAGTCTGGAAGGGACTTTAAAGTATGGGCTATGGCGGAGGTGCCGAGCATCATATGGCTGGCCGACGAGTTCAGCCGTTACTTCGACGGTTTCAGCATTGGCAGTAACGACTTAACTCAGCTGACGCTTGGAACCGACAGGGACTCCGCTATACTGCCCGAGATAGACAAGAAGTACTTCGACGAGCGTGACCCGGCTGTGCTGAGGAGCATCTCCCACCTGATAAAGGTGGCTCACAACTCGCCGTACGGCTACCGTACCGTAAGCATATGTGGACAGGCGCCCTCGGTATATCCGGAGTTCACGGAGTTCCTGGTGCGTAACAGGATAGACAGCATATCTGTGAACCCTGACGTTGTAGCCATCACTAGAATGCTTATAGCGTCTGTTGAGCGCCGCATATTGCTTGAGGAGCTACTTGAGCTCCGTGAAAAGAGCCGTGAGGACGAGGTTAAACGTACGGTTGTGCGCAGGCCGCGGCTGGATGTGAGAGGTATAAGCCGCTGGCAGCCGACCGACTTCTATTCATAGATCCTGGAGTATCGTATCCCGTGTTTTTTCTTGAGCTTTTTTCCGAAAAACCTAAGTATGCGGGCTGGCCTTTAAGCTCAAATTATGGGGAAGGTGTAGGAGATGCAGTTCTGTCCTAAGTGTGGGTCGTTGATGTTTCCTAGAAGGAAGGAAGGCGTCTTAGTGCTGGTGTGTAGAAGGTGTGGCTTTGAAAAGCCGGCGTCCGGCAATGTCGCAGGCAGTGTGACGACGCGTAGAAACGTTAACGCGGGCAGAAAAAAGATACTCGTTATCGAGGGCGACGTCGGGCTTCAAACACTGCCGAAGGTTAAAACCACGTGTCCGAAGTGCGGCCATGACGAAGCCTATTTCTGGACTCTTCAGACAAGGTCTGCCGATGAGCCAGCGACAAGATTTTTCAAATGTGTTAAATGCGGCTACAGCTGGAGAGAATACGACTAGTGCCGCGGCGACGTGATGGTAGCCCGGCGGGGATTCGAACCCCGGTCAGCGGGTCCAGAGCCCGCTATGCTTGACCGCTACACCACCGGGCTTCATTAATTGAGAATAAAACAGTTTGTTAATAAATTTGCCGCCCTGTTCCGCCCTAGTCTTTCGGGATCGTTTTAAGCTCGCTAAGCCTCCTATGCACTTTATTGTACTCCTCTCTGTCTAGCGGGAACGTGACGGGCCGCCTCAGAACGCCGGACATTATTATGGCGTTGACTATTTCCACCGATTTCCTCCCTTCCTCACCTGGCACCATGGGGGCCGTCCCCTTAAGCACCGCCTGGGCGAAATCCTTGATTACCGCTTCATGTCCCCTGAGGCCCGGTATGGGCTCCAGCTCTTTCCATTCGTGGCTTGGCTTTACGCCTGTCGGGCTTGTTATAGTCTCTTTAATCGGAGGTGTTGTGACGGCCACCTTTGGGGCGCCGCCTTCATATATGGCGAGCGATTTATCGCCTCGGATAACTATACGGTTAAAGCCCGGGTTGTCCAGGGTGCTTAGCTGCATGACGCCCTGCGCACCGTTCTCGAACTCTATTATCGCGCTGGCTAGATCCTCAACCTCTATGTCGTGGAGCAGGTTGCCTATGAATGCCGAGAGTTTAACTGGTTTGACGCCTACAAACCACTGGTACAGATCTATAAAGTGTACTCCTTGGTTGATCAGGACACCGCCGCCCTCCATGCCCCATGTGCCTCTCCAGGCCCCGCTGTTATAATAGGCCTGGGTTCTCAAAGTGTAATACTCCAGTACTGCGTGGTAGATCTCTCCGAGCTCGCCCCTGTCTATAAAGGCCTTTAACGCCTTAGAATACGGGTTGGTTCTATGCTGAAACACTACGCCGAGTATAACCCCGTGTTTTTTAGCGGCTTTAATCATTTCGTCGCATTCGGACACTTTTATGGCCATGGGCTTTTCCGTGAGTACGTGCTTCCCGGCTTTAGCGCATTCAATGGTCATTGGAGCATGTAGGAAATGCGGTGTACATATGGTGACCGCGTCCACGTCTGCCTTCTCCAGCATTTCCCTATAATCCTTGTACCAATCGACCTTTAACTGATCGGCAGCGGCTTTTCCTAGGGCTTCGTTGACCTCGGCTATGGCTACGAGCTCGGCCTCTTCCACGTTATTTATGGCTCTAATATGTGCTTTGCCTATTCCTCCTATACCTATTACCGCAAATTTTACTTTACCCAAAGCCTTTCACCACTCTACTAATGTGAGGGGTGGAGTTAAAAATTTTGGGGCTTACTGGAAAAGTCTTAGGGAATGGAGCCGGGGGCCGGATTTGAACCGGCGTAAAGCGGGTCTGCAGCATCGGCCGCCTCCGTCGAGGCGTCCGCCGCCTTGCCACTCGGCCACCCCGGCCACTAGGAATTAAGTTTAGCCGAGTGTTTTATAAAAATTCCGCAGAATGGTTAGCTTTAGCTGGGGTGAATATCCTTAGCATGGCTCTATCGTGCTTGGCGGTTTAGACGTTATAGCGTACGTGACCATTGTTACAGATGGTATCTCCCTAGTTATCCGTTCACTGATCCTCTCCAGTATGCGGCTTGGGATTTTCGCCCAGTCAGCTGTCATTGCATCTACGCTTTCAACTATCCTCACCGTTACTATGTATCCTACTTTGCGTTCGTCGCCTTGTACGCCGACCCATTTATCATCTCCTACGACGGCGAAGGCCTGCCAAACTTTTTCGTAGAGCCCTGCCTTTCTCAGCTCCTCCTCAACTATGGCGCTGGCCTCTCTGACGATGTATAGCTTCTCCCTGTTGACCTCCCCTATTATCC
>CAYSTQ010000093.1:0-7123 GCA_964433855.1 uncultured Thermoproteales archaeon | reverse complement strand
GGTTGCTTCCGAGTAAAGCTGATCTCGATTTAAAATTAGGCATGAACATTTACGTCACTGACAGCCCAGGCATAGGAGGCATCATAAGACAATTTCTGGATGATTTCATAGTTGAGGAAATCTCCTTGGAGGGAATTAGAATAAGAAGGGGGATGACTGGAGAAAAAACTTGTCAACTCCAGGGCTCACCAGGAGAATATACATGGTTTATACTTGAAAAGCGTGGATTAGACACGGTAACAGCTATTCGGTTAATAGCGAAAGCCCTTGGCATAAGCTATAAAAGATTTTCCATGGCCGGACTAAAAGATGCTAGAGCCGTAACTACTCAACTAATTTCCGTTCACGATATACCTCCATCCAAGATAGAGGCATTATCTGATATTAACAAAAGAATAACTGTGCATAGTCCCTTTACACGTCCATTTCCTCTTAGACCAGGTATGCTTTTCGGAAATCACTTTACAATAACTGTTAGAAAAATAGAGTCTAGCATCGATGAGGTTAAAGAAAGGACTTCAGAAGTGGTTAGAGCAGTTAACAAGATAGGGGGTCTCCCTGCCTTTTATGGATATCAAAGATTTGGTACAGTAAGGCCTAATACCCATATCATAGGTAGACACATTCTCAAAGGTGATTTTGAAGCTGCCGTAATGGAGTTACTGGCTCATCCTTATCCTGGAGAGCCAGAACACTTAATAGAGTTACGTATGAAGCTGGGAGAAACCAGAGATTTTAAAGCTGCCCTAAATGTTTTTCCTAGATCTTTATCACATGAACTTATCGTATTAAATCATTTAGCCAAACGCCCTAATGACTACATAGGAGCCTTAAGAAAACTCCCTATTACCATACGTCGACTCTTTATAAGCGCCTTTCAATCTTATTTATTTAATAGGTTTCTTAGTAGACGATTAGAACGTAATTTGCCTTTAAAATATGCTGTTATAGGTGACACAGTAGCTATAACAACGGGGTTCCAAATAAAAAATGTTCTGGAGGTCAATGAGAAAAACGTTGATTACGTAAATGAAAAGATTAGAAATGGAGACATGGCTGTAGTACTTGACGTTCCAGGCTTTATGACCAGGATTAGAGAGGGGGCGCAGGGAGACATTATCAAAGAAGTCTTAGCAGAGGAGGGGATAGTTCTTGATGATTTCAAATTAAGGCATATGCCCGAAGTCGCGGCGAAAGGCACCTACAGAGTCTCCTGTTTTAATCCAATAGGATTAAAAGTTAAAATATATGACGACGATGTTAACAAGGGTTTTACTAAGGTCATTTTTGAATTCACCTTACGGAAAGGGCTTTACGCGACCGTCGTTTTAAGGGAATTCATGAAACCTGAAGATGTGCTATCAGCAGGTTTTTAAACGTATCTTGGTTCTTAATAGTTGAATTCACTAAATTGCTGAGCTTTTAAGGGATTCAGTATGTTAATGAATGGTGGCGCAAAACTAGTAGTAAAATGCATTAAAGAAGGAGTTAAGTTAAACCATCGTAGATTGATAGTGGTTTCCGGTGCTGAAAACGAAAAGCTAATCGATTACGCTGCATATTTAGTACGGCTTTATATAGAAAACTTTGTAGGTAAAGGTAGTGTTAACCTGCTATACGTTTACCATGCTTTTTACGAGGATGGAGTTAAAAGGAGAGATCTGTTTCGCGAGAAACTGAAGGATGAGGACCGTGTAGTGCTAAGCGACGTGCCTTATCATAAAAGCGTACAGGTAATGGGTAGTACATACGATGTAGCTATCTTAGATTTAGTTAACAATCTTGAACCGAATGATCTAGGTAGGCTAGTAGGAGTAGTTAGGGGTGGAGGCATACTTATATTTCTCACACCTAGGTTTGAGGACTGGCCAAAAATAACAACTAGATTTCAGGAGATGTTGTTAACCTATGGATATACCAGTAAAGATGCACGTAGAATTTTTATACGTAGATTTATCAATAAGATAATGAAAGACGCTAAAACAACTGTGATAAATGTCGACGTGGGAAAAGTCGTTAAGCCGCCAACGTTGTCACGGACACGTAAAAAAGGAGACTTAGAAAAGACTCTAGAGTATCCAGAGAAGTCTAGGTTCCCTAGGAGAGTCTATAAAATGGCTTTGACCCAGGATCAGATAAACGTGTTAAGATTGATGGAAGTTTTATATGAGAAGCCTGAGGGACAAAGATTAAACATAGTTATTACCGCAGACCGGGGCAGAGGCAAATCATGTGCTGTTGGAATAGGTTTAGCCGCTTTAGCATATAAGCTCAGAAAGGCTAAAGGTAGATGCCGAATAATAGTGACAGCGCCAAGCGAGCCAAATATCCAGTCTTTGTTTGATTTAGCTTTTAAGACGCTCAGAGAACTGAGAATAGAGGCCGAGCTTATTAGAAAAGAGGATTCTATTATAGGGATTAAAGCTAAAGGTATAGAAATACTATACTTACCACCTATCGAATGCCTTAGAACTCGAGGAGATATAATAGCTGTAGATGAGGCTGCAGCCCTACAAGTACCAATGCTCTTTGCCATTCACCGCCGCTATAACAGAGCAGTGTTCTCTTCAACAATACATGGCTATGAAGGTGCCGGAAGAGGATTTTCTATAAGATTTCTTTCCGAGCTAAGGAAGGATCCTGAAACGAATATCTTAGAGTATGAAATGTCCGAGCCGATAAGATACTCTGCAGATGACCCTGTGGAAAACTGGCTTTTTGAAACGTTGCTGCTAGACGCTGAGCCCGCTGCATTGAATAAAGATGATTTAAAACTTATCGACAAGGGCAAAGTAAACTATTATTCTCCCAATTTAGAGGAGTTCTTCCTTCGCTGTGAGGAAGAATTACGACAATTTATAGGGATTTACGTAATGGCCCATTATAGGAACAACAGTAATGATCTAGGCATGATGATGGATGCTCCTCACCATACAGTTAGAGCACTTAGGCTTCCTTCAGGAAAAATAGTGACTTCTGTTGAATTGGCAGAGGAAGGAGGAATACCTGAGGATTTAGCCAAGGAGCTGGCTAAAGGGGCATGGATAGCTGGAAACATTATACCAGATAGATATGTGAAACATTACAGAATACTTGGTTTTGCGAAGATGAAAGGTTGGAGGATTGTAAGAATAGCTACTCATCCAGATGCCATGGACCGGGGACTCGGCTCCATAGCTTTAAAATGTATTGAAGACGAGGCTCGAAGAATGGGTTATGACTGGGTAGGCGCAGGGTTTGGAGTTACTTGGAGACTGCTAAATTTCTGGCTTAAAAACGGCTATGTTCCCATACATATAAGTCCTGACAGGAATCCTGTTAGCGGCGAGTATACGGTTATAGTCGTGAAACCTATATCTAAGGAGGCGGAAAGGTACATTATAACGGCTAGTAAGGAGTTTAGGCGACGCCTAATAAACTCTCTGCATGAGCCTTATCACGATTTAGATATAAAAGTTGCTCGCATGCTCCTTTCCGAGGTAAGCTTTGGCGTATATGATAAATACGATCCTATGCTAACGGAGGTTCAAAAAGGCAGGTTAATTTCGTATTCATGGGGTTCGATGACTATTGAGAACTGTATGGACGCTGTTATAGAGATTGCCAGGACGTATTTCTACAACCCACCAGCTAAGAGACCCAAACTATCGGATTTCCAGGAACTAGTTCTTATAGTTAAGGTACTTCAAGCCAAGTCTTGGAGAGTGACGTGTGAACAGCTAAAAAAACCGCCCCCTGTAGTAATGGATGAAGCCAGAAGATCTATACGGATACTCACCGAATTTTATCTGGGATTTAGCGAAAAAGATCTTTCACGGTATTTTGTTTCACTCTAATTCTTCTATTTTTACAGTGAAACCCGTTTTTATGGCGTTTACTGGACATACATGTACACAAAACATACAGCCGCTACATTTTTGTTCATTAACATAAGGCTTGGAGATCCCGGTTTCTATTGCCGCATAGGGGCAGGCATTCACACACAAATACTCTTTATTACATGTAGTGCATAGATCTTCATCTATATAGGCAGTTATGCCTCGGCGATGCTCTCTAAATAACTTATTTTCCTTAACTAGTTCGTCTAATTTGCTAACACCTAACTCCTTCATTTTCTCCTCGAGTTTCCTAAGCGTTTCAAGAGCTGATTTTTTGCCCATAAGGAGCAGGTCGAAACCAGACTCTACTATTTTAAAGCCGGAAGAGAATATTCTGAGTAGATCTTCGTAAAACCCTATTTCCGTAGATATACCAACAGGTATCGGCGACTCCCAGGGTTTTCCAACTGAAATTATGTAGTCGGTTAACTCTGAGCTTCTTGTTAAAACATTTAGCTCTTTCTCTTGTCCAGGCATTAGCTGGCTTCGAACATATGTTCCAGAGAACACGACAGCCTCGATACCAATACTGTTCAACATATCTAGTATTTTAGAATACTCATAAGACATATTTATTGGTATTCTAACTAAAATAGGGGAAGAGGAAAAAGAAACAGCATCTCTAACTATTTCAATCATTAACCTTTCAAAGCCGTGTTTTTCGGAAAGAAAGAAAGGTGGTACAAAATCCATTTCTATGGCATCTCCCTTATCTGAAAAAGCTTCTACTAAGCTTATCCATCGAGAGTATTGGGTTGCCGATACTCTTACAATTATTTTAACACCTAGTACTTCCCTCACTACTCTTACGAGTTCTTCAATTTTGGCCTCATTATCACTTTTGATATATTTAAGTGGAAATACTATTCTAAAATATTTATTTTTCTTCTCGACACTATAAGGTAATTCAGAAATGCTTTTAACCTGTTTCTCTAAATCATCCCCTATAACTGAGCCGATAATTACTCCTCCAACAGGAAACCCATTGAATCTTAAGATGCTTTTTTCATCGAATAGCCCGACATCCGCATCTACTATTATGGGCTTATCGAAGGTTAGCGTCTTCAAAGTCACTCCAATGTCTGGCAAAGTAACCACCATGACTACTGATTATTTAAACTAGTTCATCACTAATGATGACAATCCCGCCAAAAAGCTTTTTGTGTTAAATTTTTATATCTTTTAATTCTAGTCTAAATTCAATTACTAATCGTCGGAATTGTTGTAGTTATTGGATGGATGTTTCTGAGAGTTATTATTTGACGATATTTATAGTGACAAATAAAGCTTTAAAGAGTAACTTGCAGAGTAATTGACTATATAATGAAAAACTATAAGCTTAAAACGAATAGGCAGAGTCGGATGTAAGGCTTCAGCCATGCTAAAAACTATCCTAGCAATGAGTTCGCTTAAACAGACACAAAACTTTATTATGATAACCCTACTTTCTAATCCGGGCGTTGAACTATGCCCTTGAAGAGAGGCGACATGGCGACTAAGCCGGTTACGGCATATATACTCTTAACCGTTGAAACAGGCATGGAATATGATGTTATAGATCTAATCTCTAAAGTTCCTGGAGTTAGAGAGGCCACTATAACTTATGGTATGTGGGATGTGGTAGTTAAAGTTGAAGTTTCTTCGCTGCCAGAACTCGATAAGCTCGTGACTAGGGTTAGACAGATTAGAGGGGTAGAGCAGACAACAACTTTAATAGGTGTCTAGTAAGCTATGCAGCACACTACAGATATTGAACCTATAAACGAAAAAAGTAAAGATAGCCTATTATATCTAGCTAAGAGAGCAATTACCAGGGCTGTTAAAAGAATAGCTAAAATGTGCTATAATCCCCTAGATTTATTTAAAGAGATAAGCACTGACCCTGACTACACCGGCCCCTTCATGCTGATATTTCTAACAGCTGCAATATCAGTTATTGAGCCCTATTTGATTTTTAGCAATATGTTTGAGGAATATGAAGGCAAACTATTTCATACTACTCCCCCTTTAGAGACCTTAAACATCATGTTTGCATGGAGAACCCTCGGTGTCATACTAATGTGGCTAGGAATGTTCGCCGTATTCTGGACACTTTTAAAAGCCCTAAAATATGAGGTTGATGGGTATGCGCTACTTTCAGCCTCAGGGTATATGTTCGCTATACAATTTGTATTGTTTGCAGTTGATACAGTATTTATGTACGCGGTGTCTAGGAGTTTTAAAACCTTAGTGGTGGTTCCACTTAAGTATATAAGGTGGAACCTAGTTACCGGAAGTTCGATAACCGTATGGTACGATATGCTTCCAGCGTATGTATACTTAATCAGGAACATCTACCAATGGTTCTTCCCCTTATGGTCGGCAGTAAACTGTGTAATTCTGATAAAAAGCATGACGGATTCTTCATGGATACGGTCTGGAATGCTTGGCTCACTGTCATATCTCGTGATAGCTTTAATGTCGCTATTCATGAGGGCAGCAGGCTTCCTATAGTTTTAAACCAGAGACCTTTCCATCACCAGTAACATGACTCTTTAATTACCTAATTAGTCCATAACCTATAAGCCGCCATCTTCCAGCTACTCGCCTGCTTATGGCTACTCTAGCATTATCTTCAGCGCATATTGGAAATTTCAATTTCACATCTACATGATCTTTACTTGCCGAAACAACAGCGCCTAAAGTAGCTGCAGTACCAACGTTCAATGCTAAAACTTCTCCTCTCCTTATAGGCTCGACTTTAAGCAATTCAGGCGTCCCCACTACTCGCTCCATTAAACGTACTTCTAATGTCATTGATTCCCTTGTTGGTGGCAATGTACCGGGTTTTCCGGCTAAATTACCCATCAAATTATCGGATTTAGTTAGGCTTGGATCTAAAAGAGTCCCGACGCCTATCAGGCCGCCAGGATATGCCGTTTTCAGACTTCTTTCTCCGGATTTTAAGCTTACTATTTCGGTAAAGAGCGGTTGGCACCTAATTTTACCCTTTTCCATTATACGTAGCCCTGGCCTTATCTCTATTTCATCCCCTAACTTGAACTTCCCTTGAATTATTGTACCCCCAATAACACCTCCCTGTAGCTTATCTGGCGGTGTACCAGGTTTATTAACGTCAAAGGATCTAGCTATCATCATAAGTGGTGGTTTACTAGGATCTCTTCGAGGATCCGGCATTCGTTTTTCTATGGCTTCTATGACTACGTCTATATTGGCTTTATGAAGTGCTGAAACCGGGATTATTG
>CAYSTQ010000092.1:0-7143 GCA_964433855.1 uncultured Thermoproteales archaeon | reverse complement strand
GCTGTTCTCGAAGCCGCACCTCGGACACCTGACCAGCCTAGGCTTCTCCTCCTCTTCTTCCCTCTTCTCTTCGCTTTACCGTAGAGGGATAGGTATTTCTCCTCAACAGTTGAAGGATTCAGGTGGGCGTAAACGTCGAGCATAGCTCTTGTCCTCCAGCCGAACAAATACATCAGCTCCTTCTCATGGAACACAGGGTAAAGCTCCGTAGCCCGCGAATGCCTCAACAGGTGAGCATAGACCCTCTTTTTAATACCGGCTCTCTCCCTGGCCTTATACAAGTTCACGTTAAACGTGTTCCTCGCCACAGGCTTCCAGGGGCTTTTCTTAGATGGGAAGAAGAAGGCTGCAGGATCATCCCTAGCCGGATGCACCTCAAGCCACCTCTTCAGTAGATCCTGGAACTCCACAACCCAGTTGATACGCCACTGAGACTTACTCCTCCTAACCATCACCTTGACGCCCCTGTCGGTGAAGGTTAAATCCTGCAGCCTGAGGCTGCGCGCCTCGCTCAGCCTCATCCCCGTCTCATAGATCACCGCGGCCATAGCCCTATACTCCAAGTCATCTATGCTCGCAAGTAACTTCATTACCTCATCCCTAGTTAGAACATCGGGCGGCCTACTGGTGCGACGGGGCGTCTTCAACCTACCCAACAACTCAATCCACCTCTTATCCCCGCTCACGTTATACATAAACCTGAAGAGCGATCGCAGAGCCATAACCACACGGAAAACCCCGTTATCATTAATCCCCTTTCCACGCTGCAGCACAAGGTATCTGAGAACAGTCTCATAATCCACGTCCTCAGCCCTAACCCTCATAGCCTCGAAGAACTGCATAACTATCCCAAGACACCGATACCTTGTAGAGGCTCGAAGACCCCGGCTAACGAGAAAACTATGGAATCTCCTTAGAACATCGACATGCTCAGGGCAACGCCTAGGTATGGAGACCTCAAGCAAATGCTTAACTAGACGCTCCCACTCCTCAGACACGGCATCCATCAAAAAATCTCTTTCAAAACCCCTTTTAAGGAAGCCATTTTCACCCGGTATGCTGATCATAATATATCTCAGCACTCAAGATCTCAATCATCGCATGTGCTCAGTGAAGGGCTAGGTCATCCTCGACCCTGATTATTCACTGGCTGTTTTAAATATGTTGTTGAGAACTAGGGTTAAGCCTTTTAGGAGTCCTATGTGACGCAATGTAAACGTTAGGCTTACCCGTGTAATGCCTGCCCTAGCATAGTTATCGAGGTTATTTAACAGTTAACCAATTGGTACAACATATTTCTTTAGAAGGTCGAAGCTTTTCCTTACGCCTTCTTTGGGCCTCTCCCTTCCCTCGTACTCTAGGCTTATCCATCCTTTAAATCCTGTGTTTCTAAGGATGCTGAATATTTTCCCGTAGTCTAGGTCGAGCGTGTACCATTCCCCGCCGCCGAAATAGGTCTTAGCGTGAACCATCACGGCGTAGGGCGCCACCTTCTCGATCTCACTGTACGTGTCCTCTATGAAGTTCCCGGTGTCGAGCAGGACTCTTAGCCACTCTGAGCCGACCTCTGAGACGATCCTTAGCACACCCCTTGAGTCCCTTGTCAGCCCCCAGTGGTTTTCCAGGGCTAGCACGACCCCATATTCCTCGGCGATAGGCACAAGTTTTTCAAGGCATTCAACGACCCAGGAGAAGCCGTCTTCCTCGTTGTAGCCTTCGAGGGGCGGCTCCTCACCGCGCCTAGCCATTAGCTCGTCGAAGCTCTCTATGGTGCGCCACCTGCCTGAGTTTATCCTTAAGGCCTTAGCGCCGAGCCTGGCGGCAACCCGGATCCACTTCTTGACCTTGCGCACCTCGGCTTCTCGGGCCTCCTTTGAGGGGTTGACGAAGTCGTTGTGGATGGCTATGCAGTAGATGTCTAGTCCAAGCTCGAACGCCCTCTTTTTAACTTTGGCAAGGTATTCTACGCCTGTCTCCTCGAAGTGCTCCTCAAGTATCTCCACACCGGCGAAGCCGATACCGTATATGTCCTCTAGGTATTTTAAGAGGGGTTTTTTAGGGCCTTTAAAGTGCCAGAACGAGTACGTGGAGCATCCAAGCCTCATGGTATTCATTATTAGGATAATAAGTATTTAGCTGTTTTCCAGGAGTCGAATCCTAGACAGAGCTGTGCTGCGCTTTAAGACAACGCGTGGGGTGCGCCGGGTCGGGAATTAGAAATGAAGGCTTAAACGAGCTTAACACTGTTCTATGTAGAGAGGGGGTTCAGCGGTACTATTCATAACGTTTTTAAACACTATTACCATAAATTTTCTTCCAGGGGTCGGAAAATGAAGCGGCTCCCATTTTTTTACTGGTGTTAAGCCTGCTGCTTTACTGGTCAACTCCTTCCCGATACTCGCTTTCGAATCTTCTAGATCCAGGCTATGAAACGCTGAGGAGCTCTGAGACCCTTGGGCTAGGAGAGTTTGAGGTGCTGGGTTCAAGCTATGATTTCGACAGCAGAGTGAGAACCACGATAGCTGTCGACACACTTCCCTACCTGTACTACACCCACCAGGTTGAGACATACAGTAGATTATACAGCAGCTTGAAGGCACATGGATTGAAATACATGGCTTACATGCCGTTCTCAACCCTTGAAACGGATTACAGGATGTTCCTTGATTACTATGGTCTTAAACCTGAGGACGTGGAGAAGGATATAACGGGCGTCAACATAGAGGGTAAGTTTTTCCGTTTTCCGGAGCCCGAGTGGGGAGGGTGGCCCACCAGGGGCTTCACGTCTAGGTCCCTGTGGAGAGAGATACTGCTGAACATTACGCGTCTTGTCCTGGATGCTGGAGCGGACATGATCGTTTACGATATTGGCTGGGGCTCCGTTCCAAGCGCGTTGGCCGGAGAGATAGGTGAGGACGGGGATGCAGCGCTTTACTGTTTTGACGAGGAATCAATAATAGGTTTCCGCGAATATCTGATGAACAAGTACAGTCCTGAAGAACTGAGGGAAAGGTTCGGTATAGCGGATATATCCTCCTTTAACTTCACCAGGTACTTAAGGGAGAGGGAGTATACTACAAACCTGGATATTGAGAAGCTTAGATACGAGAATCAGCTGCCTGAGGAGCAGACCGGTGACCTGGAGGCTAGGCTTCTCTGGAGAGAATTTGAGAAGTACCATCTTAAATCCACGTTAGACTTCTACGATGAGTTACGTTCAGACCTGAAGAACAGGGCGAGACGATATGGAAGAGACTTCTGGATAGCTGCGAACCTGAAGCCAACGCTAAGCTACCACTACTCAGAAGGCATGATGAGCATCGTCTCATTTCTAGCTCACATAGACTTCCCGTACTTCGAGGTGTTTTACGACGATATACAGTATCCGAGGAGAACCCCAGCCCCTCTCTTTAGGACGATACTAGCCGCAGGGAAACACTTTGCGGTCATGACCTCTCCAACGCCTTCGTTCTACGGCGACCTTTCACCAGGTGATACATATTCTGAGAGGCAGGATCTGGCGACCGCCGAGGTCATAGCGTTCGG
This sequence comes from uncultured Thermoproteales archaeon, assembly GCA_964433855.1. Lineage (GTDB taxonomy): Archaea > Thermoproteota > Thermoprotei > Thermofilales > CAYSTQ01 > CAYSTQ01. The sequence continues at coordinate 3,597 of CAYSTQ010000092.1, read as the reverse complement.
CGGATGGCCGCAGACAAGCCTTCACAACCTGACCTACATAAAACTAGTGGAGCTGCACCCGGAGCTCTTACCTAAGAAGCAGGACGGTCAACTCGCCTTGATCTACTCTCTCCCCTCAGCGCTAAACCTTAACGAGTATTATCAGGAGGAGGCTTGGGGCTACCTTCCTTTCGAATCCGCATTCTATCTCCTTTCAGACGTTAACGAGTTCAGTTTCGATGTAGTAGTATTCGGCGATAAGGAGTTTAACCCGCAAACCCCAGCGCTTGACGAGCTACTTAGGTATAAAGCTCTGATACTGCCTGTGGCGACGTGTCTTTCCGACGACCAGGTTGAACTGCTTCTACAGTATGTTTCCAAAGGAGGGATAATCATAGGATTCGGGCCTATAGGCCTATACGACGAGAATGGTTTTCCAGCCCGCGGACGGCAGGAGTTCACTGGATATTTCAGCGCGGCGAAGCCTCTGGAGAGAGTCATACATTCTTTTGGAAAAGGAAGAATAGTTTCTCTTGCTTCATCCTTTCTAACCGAGTACTACTTGAAGCGAAACGAGCTGTACGGTTTTTACGAGAAGCAAGCTGCTGATGGAAATAAACGCGTTGAGTGGATAGGTAAAACTATAGGTCCGCTGCTTGCCTGGTTCAAAGAAACCTTATCCTTAATCGGGGTTCAGCCAGACGTGTCCACTAACTTAAACCCTCTTGTAGGCATTGTCAGATACTGGGATCCTTCGGCTAAAGCCATGATCCTGCATTTTTTGAACTATGAGTATGACCTGGGGAGGGACACGGCGTTAACCCAGCTGAACGCTAATCTCTCGATACTTTTGAGGCCAGAACTGAGGGGAAAAATCCTTAGAGTGAGATTCTATTCTCCGGAGAACCCCCATGGGATCGAGCTAAAGAGTTTCCTGGGAGAGAATGGGTGGCTTAACGTGGTTATTCCAGAGCTACATGTCTGGGGCGTGCTCAGGATAGAGGAGGCCAAACCGGAGGAGCCTCCCCACTTTATTAATACTCCGACCGAGGTCAGCGGATATCTAAGGCTGAACAGTAGCCTAATTGTAAACTCGACTTTGACCATAGCTAATGCAACCATTGTTTTTCAAGGCGGCTCGGCAACCAATCTGAAAATAGAGGTTCTTAAGGGGGGCAGGTTAGAGATCATAAATTCTACTATAAGATGCGGAGATGAGAACAGCAGGTACTACATTAAGATTAGCGGTGGAGAGCTTCTCATGGAGAACTCAGTTGTAGAGGGGGCTGGAAAGTTCGGGCTTCTTGACCAAGGAGGAGTTTGGATCAGGTCGAAAGAGGCAGTGTTGATCAACTGTACTTTCAGGGACTGCTACCAGTACGGAGTGTTCCTTATGGAGGCAGACTACACTATTGTAAAAGACTGTAGATTCCTTGGTTGCCCGGAGGGAATGATGATTTATCAAGCCCATTTCGTAAAGGTTATAAACTGTTCATTCTCGCGGAATTCAATAGGGCTTTACGCTAAACACGCATATAACTTAGAGGTTGCCCGTTGCTGCTTTGAGGACAACGAAATATTCGGCTGCATCATTGACCGCAGCTATTTCCCAATAGTTAGAGACTCCTTCTTCACAGGATCAAGATGGGACGGTTTAAGCTTTTGGACCTCAATCTTCGCGAGAACCATAAACTGCACCTCAACAGACAACGGGATAGGCTTCGCTTTCCAAAACACTCCTGTTTTAACTCTGCTGAACAGCGATTCTGTCAACAACAGGTTGTCCGGCATCCTTCTTCGCGAAGTGGACATGTGGGGTTGCACTCCGCCACCTCTAATGCTCGGATACATAGACATGCCCTGGATAAGCTGGCCTGAGCAAGTCCCCTATTCTCTAAGAGGAGACTATCTGCCTTCCCAAATAGTCATGGGGGATGTTGATGGAAGAGTCCTAATTACGCATTGCAACATAAAGGGTAACGGAAACGGGGTAACCCTTGATCGTTTATGGGGCTTCAACGGCTATGTAAGGATCGCGAATAATACCATAAACAACAACTCGGTCGGGCTTATATTAGACGCTGTGAAACGCGTCGTGATTGTAGGGAACAATATTGTAGATAACGAGATTGAAATATTTAAAGCAAACATTATTTCCAGCACTATCAACGGAAACTACTGGGGCGAAAAACCGCGGGAAGCCTTGCTTGACAGCAAGCCGCTCCGTGCACCCAATGAAAATGTAGAAGATGTCTCGGATTTAAACCCGCCTCTAATATTCTTGTTAAGCAAGGACTGGGAGACGGAAAAATATTTTACATTAGTCTTCAAGGTCTGCGATGAGACGACCCTCCTGACAAATCCCGTAGACGAGCTTATCTGGGTTAGCCTAGTTAAACCCAGGCCTATTGAAGACGTAAATTACTGGGGTTGGTATGGAATATTCAACCAGACAGCTACGTATAAGGCTAAGCTTCCCGAAACACTTGTAAACCCGAGAGAAGCCACTATAAAGTTCCAGACAGACTTCTTCGCCGACCTTTCCCCAGAAGAGCGGAGATTCATTAAATACGATATTTATGCCTCAGACATCTATGGGAACTGGGGTGTTAGCGAATCTAAGCCTCCACATATGCTCCCGGTACACGTTGAAGGATTAGCTGGGGCGGCAGAAATATATGTGGCGGTATTCGAGCAGAGCCAGCTTAGGAACATCACGCTTCTCTACTCCTTAGGAGACGTAAAGGGTTGGAACCGTTCAGCCATGCACTACGACGAAAAAAGCGGGCTATTTAAAGCACATATTAAGGGCTTACCGAGCGGAAAAATTAAATTCCGCTTCAAAATAGCAGCCTCAGACATCTACGGAAACAAAGCTGAGACTGAGATAAGAAGCTGCTACTTAAAGATCTATCCAGCCCCTGAAACAAAGCCTGGAGAAGAGATTAAGCCTAAGGAAAAAACCCCTGTGCAATATCCAGGCACAACATATCTGGCAGTGGTCGCGGTGATAGCCATAATAGTGGCGGTCTTTATCACTGTGAGAAAACGGATGTAATCCAGCATGTCCTAACCCGCATGAAGACATTAACAAGACCTCCTTATTTTTGAACGTAACAATTTTGTCAAACAAAATTTTTCAGCGAGCGCCAAAAATCGTGGGTGGTTCACGGAAAATACTTATCGTAGTTGAGGCCTTTCTCCTCACAAAGCTCCCTTACAGAGATGGCCCTACCCTCCCTAGCTGACCTATAGGCAGCTTCGACAACTGCTACCGTGTAAAGGCCGCAGACTCCGGGGGAGCCATTATCCTCCTCGCCCAGCACGCTCTTTACGAAGTTTATTAGCGGCCTCGACGCCCTATACCTGCTCAGGTCTGGCTCTAAAACGCGGCCTTCCCGCCTACCAATCGTGAGTCTAGGCGGCGATAGATCCGCTCTACCTTTATCACACCAGAACCAGTACTTCTCCAGGAAGGACGGATCATTCCCGGCGACCGTGAAAACCATTATACAGCCGCCCTCAAGCCTGGCAGTAAGGCCTACGTCTATCTCGACGGCTTCGCCGTAGCTACTAGTGTAGGCAAAGACCTCGAGCGGCCTCTTCCCAGCACACCAG
>CAYSTQ010000091.1:0-7147 GCA_964433855.1 uncultured Thermoproteales archaeon | reverse complement strand
AAACGGCGGTCCGGTCGCACTTCTCAGGAGACCTACATATTCACAAGCTGCCTCATTCACTGTTCATACCGTATTGTGCTGGCTGGAGCTATGGCAAGATTCTGCGGAAGGGGCTTAAAACGCCTACGATAGTTTCAAAACCCGCGAAGCATCTTGATACGGCGGTAAGCCATTTAATAAACTACTTCTTCCTGGCGTCGCAGGAGTGGACGGGTGCCCAGGCTGTTTCGGCCTTTGACCTGCATGTGGCGCCCTTTGTCGCCAGGGAGAATCTGGATTACCGGAGGGTTAAGCAGGCGCTCCAGAGGATGCTGTTCGAGCTTAATTATCCGAGCAGGATGGGGTACCAGAGCCCGTTCACCAATATAACGATAGTTCTGGATACCAGCGAGGAGTTCCTGGGGCAGGAGGCCATTGTCGGCGGTGAGCCGGTCGGGTTTTTCGGGGACTATGTTGAGGAGGCTCAGCTCGTCGTCAAGGCTCTCTTCGACCTCTACCTGGAGGGCGACGCAGTAGGCCAGCCGTTCACCTTCCCTATACCGACCATAATGCTGACCAGGAACTTCGACTGGGACGGGTCTAGATGGGGTGAGCTGGCCGACCTCATATTTAAATCCCTCGCCCTGCGGGGCACCGCCTACCTCCTGAACGGCTACGCCACCGACGTGGAGTCTCTCTACAGCATGTGCTGCAGGCTGACCATCGACGTGTCGAAGGTCGCCAACAACCATTTCAAGCTGATGATAAGCCCCCAGCTGCTCAGGGAGCAGGAGGATGAAGTAGGGGAGTACCTGAGGAAGCACAGGGGCGCCTTCGGAACCTGGGCGCTCCCCGACGCCACAGGGAGTATCGGCGTTGTCTCTATAAACCTGCCTAGGCTAGCCATCAAGAGCAGGGGTGAATGGGACAGGTTTGAAGAGTTACTATACGATAAGCTGTATGAGGCGAGAAGCGTTCTTCTGACTTGGCGTGGCCAGTACGAGAAAAGCCTTGAGAACGGGCTTATGCCTTTAACGAGGGCGTATCTGGGCCATCTATATAACCACTTTAACACTCTTGGCCTGGTCGGACTTCCTGAGGCTGCGGCTAACCTTATGCGTATGCCGGATCTGTGGCTTGAACCGTCCCACCGAAACATCGATGCGGCTGTATCTATAATGCGTAGAATGGTTGCGACTGTGAAGGCGGTTGCCGAGGAATTTGAGGAGGAGGACTCGCTGCTCTATAATGTTGAGGAGGTTCCCGCGGAGTCGACGGCCTATAGGCTTGCTAGGCTGGACTATGAGCTGTTTAAGGAGGAGGTTGACCGCGGGGACGTCTTTATACCGTTTGAGGGGGGTATCCCATACTACTCTAACAGTGTGATACCGTATTACTCCAGGGTTGCCATATATGACAGGGCTAGGTGGGAGGGTGAGGTTCAGCGGGAGTTCACCGGCGGCGTGATGATGCACCTGTTCCTCCATGAGACCCCGGATATCGACGCTTTAAAGAGGCTTGTCAGGAGCATAGCGGCTAACACGTCCGTGGTGTACTTCAGCATAACTCCGACGATTTCGGTGTGCGGTAAATGCGGCTGGAACTCGGTGGGGATATACAGCAGGTGTCCCAGGTGCGGCTCGGAGAACGTGGACTGGTGGAGCCGCATCGTAGGCTACTACAGGCCGGTTAGGAACTGGAACATCGGTAAAAAGGCTGAGTTCAGGCAAAGGATACAATACGGTTCAACTGTTGTCCGTGCTAAGGATCTTCTATCATAACTAGCGGTTTAGCTTTGTTCTGCTGAGGCGGTAGCCTCAGGTTTTCTATATAGTGGTGAAGGCTCTAAGGAAGTTCTTTAAGGTAAAGGACGAATTTACGCTTGGGCCTAGTGGTTTTCTAGGTGTGAAATACTTTATCATAGAATTAAGGTACATTATCTCACTTAAAGAATTGTTTAGAACTATGTAGGATCTACTGTTGAGCTGGCCCCCGGTCTAAAAGCCTTTTTATCTTGCTTAAGTATCTAGCTGTCTTGACATGTTTATCGTCTACTTCTATAGGTCTTCCGTTTTCGATAACCACATGCTTACATATGATGGAGGCTTTCGTTAACTTAACTGCTTCTTGTAATGCCATGTGCAGTTGAATGCAGTGAGGGGACCCGTCTACCGTAAGTATCACTATTTCTTCTAAGGGTATTCTAGCCATTATTGACGCTACTTTAAGCGTCACCATGTTAAAGTGGGTCTTCTCGAGGCATGCTGACAATGCCACCCTACCTTTCGAGTATTCATTGTAGATGTCGGGATACAGGTCTCGGACGCACGTGCCATATATGAGAAGGCGCTTGAGACGCCTTAGTTCAGGGCCGGCCACGTTATAGTCTAGTAATTCCCTGTAAACGGGTAGCGTCACCAGGTCTCGCCTCCATATATTTCCCGGAATACGACCTTGCTTAGTGGTCTGCGTGGCGGAGGGTTGGGGGCCTCCGCAGGCCACCCTACAGGTAATAAACATATTGGCCTTAGATGTCTTGGTAGCCTCAGTATTTTTTGGACAGCGTTCTCGTTAAATGCTCCAATGAAAACAGTGCCTAATCCTAGCGCTGTGGCAGCTAACATCATGTTTCCGACAGCTAATGTTGCGTCCTGTACTGAATACAGCTCCCAGCCTCTTTCACCGTATCTTGTGGAGGATCTGAGCCTGTCGGCGCACGCTACTATTATGACCGGAGCGTCTCTAACCCATGGTTGCCCTAAGGCGGCTTCTGAAAGAGCCTCTTTTATCCTTTTATTTCTAACTACTATGAAGACCCATGCCTGTAGGTTTCCGGCGGAGGGAGCCCATATTCCGGCCTCTAAAATTTTCTCTATGAGTTTGTCATCTACGGGGTTATCCTTAAACAGTCTTATGCTTCTTCTAGCCTTTATTGCTTTTAAAACATCCATACATCCTCCTCCAGGGACATCTCCCTACTCATTCTTACCTATTCTTTTTTAGCTATAATCCTCTTTCTCGTTTTTCTGTTAATATTAGATAAGTTCCTGAAGTGGAAAGAAAAATTTGGAAGTATATAGCCTTGGTCAGGATATTTTAATCCCTAGCTTATCTATGTAAAGGTCTACAGCCTTATTCAGGGTTTCCAGATCTAGATTGCCGTGAGGGCTCGGGGTCTCCAGTATCCTCCGGGGGAATTTTATGTCTGCTTTGCTGAACCCCTCCCTTACTTTAAACCTGTATTTTCTCCTGAGGATTTCCCTTCCTATTTCGTAAAGGTCTTCTTCTCGGAGGTTGTAGCCAACTACCTCTAGTGCCCGTGAAACGACATTAGGTGCGTACACTTTCCTGGCAAATAGGCATATGACTAGGCTTGTGAGTACCTGTCTCCAGCTCTCTTCTTCGAATAAGCTTTCAGCTATCCTCTCTGGAGTGAGCTTTTCCCTTGCGGCTAACAGTTTCTGGTCTAAGCTGTAGCCAGCGCTGTCTAAGTGGCTGTGTCTAGCGCCTGTCATAAAGCCTACATGTGCTGCGGGCCCTGTGTGGTAGCCGGGCATCTCGTTGCCGCCATAGTGTAAAGCGTATTCCTCGCCGCCGTATATGTTAGCCGCGTATTTTACTCCCCTTGCTAAAGCTCTATAGAACTCGTTCGGCTGGGAGACTATCATGTCTATTGCCTTAATGTAGGTCTCGTAGTCCCCCCATTTGAGTTTGAGGCCTAAAGTGTCTTTCTCGGAGATTATGCCGTGTTCAAAGGCCTCCGTGGCCCATGCTAAGACCACTCCTGTGCTCATGGCGTCTGCGCCGTCGGCCTCTATCTTGTCAAGCAGCCTGAGAAGCCCTTCGGCCCTGGCCACTCCGAGCATTGTACCTAACGCGTAGATTGGTTCATAATCGTAGGAGATCATGATAGTTTTATAGAAGTATGGTTCGCGCTCATATGGTTCTCTTAAGGCGGCTAAATGAATGCAGCCAACCGGGCAGTGAGCGCAGGCTATTCTTCTGCCCAGGAAGTTTTCAGCAAGGTACTCGCCTGAAAGCCTGTCGGCATGTTCAAAGCGTCCTGATTTAAGGTTCATGGTGGGTAGTCCACCTATTTTATTGAGCGGGAGAACGTTTTCAGCCGTGCCTAAGTCATGGTACTTCTTCATTAGCGGTGAGTTAACACACATGTTGTATATTTCCTTGTAAAGCTCCCTGTATTCCTTAGCGTTTTTAACGGGTAACGATCTTTTACCTGAAACAACCACTGCCTTCAGTTTTTTACTTCCAAAGACGGCGCCTAATCCTAATCGGCCGAAATGCCTGTAGGTCTCCGTTGTTACGCAGGCGTACCTTACCAGTCTTTCTCCGGCAGCTCCTATGCGCATTATCGTCCTATAGCCCGGATTCGGCTCGTTCTCACGTATTATTCTTCCAACCGTTATAGTGTTTCCGATCCCCCATAGAGCAGAGGCGTCCCGGAAGAACACCTTGTCACCGTGTATTGCTAGATACACTGGGATGTTGCTGGCCCCGTGGATCACTATGGCTCCATAGCCAGCCATCCTTATGGCGATAGCGCTACGTCCACCAGCATGGCTTTCCCCGAGGTTGCCAGTTAGCGGCGACTTAAACATGGCAACGGTTTTAGACACTGTTGGGAATACTCCGGTGAGGGGGCCGACGGCAAACACTATGGGGTTCTCAGGACCTAATGGGTCGGCGTTCTTAGGACAGTTTTCCTCTAGTAGGTTTATGGCTACTCCTGTGCCTCCCAGGTATCGTTCAAATAAGTCCTCCCTGTTCTCTACCCAGTATCTTTTATTTGTCAGGTCTACATGTAAAACCCGGTTTAGAGGGTCACCTTTCAACAAGCTACTTCACCTCCTTCACGGCCAATACTTCATGAGGGCAGAAGTCTACGCAGTAGCCGCAGTGAACACATATCACAGGTTTATTCCTTTCTTCATCCCAGAAAACCGCTTTAAGCGGACAGGCCTTAACACAGTTGCCGCAACCTATGCATTTATTCGTCAGGAGTATCACACCGCCTCCCGGCTTTGGCTTTAAGGCGTTAGTTGGGCATACCTTGGCGCAGGGCGGGTCGGGGCAGGCCCTGCAAACTATTACTGCGAACCCCCTCTCCATGCCGCCAGCAGATCTTACATGGATGGCTGTGGCTGCTAACCCGGCTTTTCCAAAACGCCTGGCGCAGGCGAACATACAGCTTAAACAGCCAACACAGCGGTCGACGTCCACAACTTCGAGTTTTCTCAAATAGGTCACCTGGGTAATGCGGCCTAGCCGCCAATAACTTGTAGTCGGGCCGTGAGATATAAAACTGACGGGGAGATTAACGGAATCAAAAATATGTTTCCCGGCGTAGCGGCGCCTTATTAGCCGTTTTAGCCTTTGAACAGCCTATTTCGTCTCTGTTAGGTCTAAAGAACCTTTCAGAACTTTCTCCGTTTCCTCTGGGGTTAAAGTTGCTCTGACACCTGTTAAATAGTGCCAGTCGTAGCAGCACCACCTTATGATTTTAACTTTTGCTCCATGGAGTCTTTCAGGTAGCTTCATCTCAGGGGTTCTTTTGCTGAAACCGGTTAGCTCTATGACAAATACGCATTTTTCCCATTCGTCTCCTTCCTCATCTATCTTTTTCTCTCCAGTTCTAATTATTTCGATTACTTGTCCTTGGAGTCTAGGCCGACGGTCCTTCAAGCAGCCTCACCGTTTCTCTATTATAAGGCCTAAATATTTATGGTTTGGAGTCTCGGGGAAGAACCAGCTGACGCCCTTATTTTGTGGGGAGGCGGAAAAACTTTAAATTAACAGGCTCTACTAAATTAGATGTTTAAGAGCCCCGGTAGCTCAGCGGGAGAGCGCCCGGCTGAAGACCGGGAGGCCGTGGGTTCAAATCCCACCCGGGGCACCTTCTCTCTTTTCAACGAAAAAGAGGATTTATTGGCCGGCTCCATTTATATAAAATGGTTATCTCAGGCATGATGCTTAGTGTTGTACATCTGGCTGGAGCATAGTTGTGGACTCGTACTCAGTGAGTGCGTAAATAGCCTGTATAGATCCTTAGTAGGGGTTCAGCTTATGTAGGCATTGGTAAGCCTATGTAAGCCTTGGGGTTCATTAGGCTCAGTTCCCCTCTTGGGTTCATCGGGGGCATATCATAGCCCTTACCCCCGTTTGCGGTAACCCCTCCCAGAGTCTTCACACGCGTCTTCCATAGGGGGATCATTTTCCTAATCACCGCCCTGTAGAAGACTCTCGGACTCTGGGGGAACCCGCACATCCTAAGGTATACATTTATTGCTCCGCACAACTGCCTATCCAGAGTTAAACCGCACTTCTTACATTTAACCACCTGTCCCTTTCGGAGCTTTAGTAATCTTCCTCCACACATGGGACAGGTAGATGAAGTATTCCTAGGATCTACAAGCTTAACTCTACCCTTATAGCTCATGAGCTGAACTATCTGCTTCCAGTTCTGCTTGGAGATATCTCTATTATGCTTCTTGCTTCTATTACGCATTCCTTGTTTATTTAAATCCTCGAAACCATGTATAGCGTTTGGGAATATTCTAACTAATTGGGTAGTTAACTTGTGTACAAAGTCCCTAGCCCTGTTCCTCTCCCTTCTACCGTGTTTTGAAACTATGGGTTTAACTGAAGGCTTCTTAGAGGCTTTGCTTTGAGCTTTCTTCATCTTAATTTCATGGACTCTATGAATGTGGTATAGTTGTCTAAGATCGATTTTTATCCACCCATACTTAGGGGAGAATCCATCCATACTACACTTATTTAAGTCCCAGCCAATGCATACGACGGGCTTTTCCTCCACTATCAGCTTCTTGAACGTTAATATTAGCTCATCTTCCTTCAGTATTAGCTCTCCTAAATCCCAACCTCTAACCCTGTTCTTGAACCAAGCCCTAGAAAGGTCGAACTCTAGGTACCGTTCTCTCGGCTTTACCGTCACCCTTATCCTTCCGTCCCTATAGACATAAAGGGTTTCTTTGACTCTGACAAACTTCCTCTTAACTCTTGGCTTATTCCTCTTCATTCTTCCCTTAAGGTAATTCCTTCTCCAAGAGTTCAGGATGGAATACGCGGTTTTGATAGCTGAATCCACATAATGCGCGGCGTAGCTCCAGTCTTTGAGAAGCTCGTTTCT